>JAFYLV010000021.1 GCA_017556885.1 Clostridia bacterium
GAAGATCGTCTACGATCTGCCGGGCTACGACTACGATATCACCCTGGAAGAGGTGCTGGAGCGGGGAGAGAGCGGCGGTTTCTGCTGCGCCGGGTATGTTACGTGGCTTTTCTATAATATACTGAAGAATGACGTCTATGCCGAGGCCGTCAACGGCCTGCAGCCCCCGAGCTCTCTGTATAAGAGCGTGCGCTTTTACTGCAAGCAGAATTCCGGGCCGCTGCGCAAGGTGGATCTTGCGGATGCCCAGCTTGGCGATATTGTGGTCTTCGGCGGCGTTTCCTCCGACCACCAGCATGCCGGAATGTATGCCGGTCGGGATTCCGCCGGAAACGTGCTCATCTGGCACTGCGGACAGGACGGCGTCGGACGTATGCGGGCAGACCGCGTGCGCACCAACGGCATTTACAACTACGTTGCGCAGATCTATTCCTATTTTGAGCCCCCGGCAGACCTCAATGCAGTGGTTTGGAAGGGCGACCGGCAGATCTCCGGGGCGCACTTCACCGTCACCGGCCCCTGGGGCTACGAGGGCGAGGCCGTTTCCACCGCAGGAGGAAAGCTTAAGCTTTCCGGGGTGGATCTTGGCCGCTACACCCTGACCGATGACAAGGGAAATGCCTACACCGTAGATGTGGTGGAAGGCGGAACCAATGCCATTATCGTGCTGAAATAACGATCCTTTGGATCAGAAAGTAGATATACAGACCGAAATGAAAACTTTTCGGCTTATCCTGCGGTGTGTGCTGATCCTGTCTGCCGCGGTGATTCTCTGTCTCGTTTGGCGGCCGATGCAGCCCGTGCCGGGACCGGGGACATTGCTGGAGCTCATCTCCGTCAGTCCGACGCCGACCCCGCTGCCAACGCCGACGCCGCTGCCCACCCCGACCCCGAGTCCGACGCCCACGCCCCTGCCGACGCCCACGCCCTGTCCGGCCATCTGGCAGAAGGACGGTGTGGATCCGGAAAAGCCCATGGTGGCTCTCACCTTTGACGACGGACCCTATGGCCCCGTGACGGAGCGCATCCTCACAGCCCTCGGGGCGGTCAACGGCCGCGCGACCTTCTTTGTGGTGGGCAACCGCGTGGGAAGCCGCACGGATATCGTCCGCCGCGCGGCGGCGCTCGGATGTCAGGTGGCGAGCCATTCCTGGTCCCACGCGCAGATGACCTCGCTTTCCAATGAGAGCATCGCAAAGGATATGCAGAAGACCGATGCCGCCATTCTTGCCGCGGCGGGAAAGGCCAACACCGTGGTTCGCCTGCCCTACGGCCTGAAAAACAACCGCGTGGTGGCCGCGGTAGGAAAGCCCATCATCTCCTGGAATCGCGACCCCGAGGACTGGAAGTGGCGGGATGCCGCCGCCATCGTCAAAAATATTCAGGAAACGGCGACGGACGGGGATATCATTCTCATGCACGACCTGTATGACACTACCGCCGAGGCCTGCGAGATCCTCATCCCCTGGTTTGTGGAAAAAGGATGGCAGCTGGTCACCGTGGAGGAGCTTGCCGCCGCCCGGGGCGTGACTTTGGAGCCCGGCAAGGTCTACCGGAATTTCCCGAAATGAAGATAAGAAGAACCGGCCTGTGACCGTTTGGATCGCAGGCCGGTTTTTTTGATGAAAGTTTGGATCTATACCCCCGCAAGGATATGCGAGGTGCGAAGGTTTGCGTCGCGGATGCCGTCATTGACGGCGTAGGCATGCGCCTCGCACTCCCGCTCCGGACGGGCGGAAAGACCGTCGGTGCGGAGGGCGGAGATGATACTTTCGCACACCGATTCGATGAGCGCCTGCCGTCCTTCCGCGTCCATGCCGCCGGAAAGCAGCTCCTCCAGCGGCTCGGCAAGGGAGGAAAGGCGGGGAAGACCGCGCAGGGAGCGGAAGGACCACTTGTAATAGGGCATATACCGGCCTTCCAGAAGATGGGCGGCATGCAAGGCGCTTTTGGCAAATTCCGCCGCGGCAAGGGCGGCGGCACCGGCATCCTTACGCGCGGCACAGCGGGGGTGATTGTACTGTCCGGCCTGTCCCATGAGCAGAAGCTCCCCTGCGAGCTTTTTGCGGCGCACATCCTCCGGCGGACGGGAAAGGGCCGTGCGCAGGGAAGAAAGCACGCCGTCTCCGTCCTGCCACAGCTCGCCGCCGGTGAGCTCAAGCAGGCTCTGCTCGGGCAGCTGCAGCCAGTCCCGCAGCGAAAGCGCGCCGTCGGGGGTGCCGGTGGTGCGCAGCAAAAGCTCCTCCCGGCGGATGGGTCCGTGGCGGTTGCCGCCTACGGGGGAGAGAGGGCTGCGCGCAAAACCGAGAAATTCCCGGGGCAGCTTTGCATAGGCCCGGGAAAGGGCGAATTCCGTGCGGCGGTCTATGATATCCTCGCCGGGCAGGAAAATGCAGAAGCCGGGCTCAAAATCGTGATCCCGGGAAAGTTCATCGTCAAAGCCGAGGCACTCCGAGCCGGGGCCGAGAAGCCCGACGGCAACGTGAGGCAGTACCTGCGGAAACTGCGCCGCAAGCATCGGCGCGCCAAACTCCGCATAGTAGCGGCGGCAAAGCTCAAGTCCTTTCATGCGCGGCGGATCCTTTCTGCGCGGCGGGCAAGTTCTTCGGCGAAGAAGAACCGGCCGTAATAATCAAAAACGGGGGCGCACTTTTCGCAGACGAAGGCGTAGTTTGCATCCCTGAGCGGCGCGGCCTCCAGATGTGCCTCCGCCCGGTCGAGCAGCGGCTCGATCTCCGCTGCGGCCGCCTCCGCCCCAAGCTCCGTCTCGGCGGCGCTGGCAAGATTCAGGCAGGTGACGGCGGCCTCCGGCGCATCCTCGGGGGCGCGCTCCGTCAGAACAAGGGCACGGGCATACAGTTCGCGGGCCTCGGCATACGCACCGGCATCCACCAGGGCGAGGGCCATATTGTTATAAAGTCCCGCGTGGCGCACGTCCTCCGCCGGAAGTTCGGCCTCATAGACGGATTTCACTTCGCGGAAGAGGGCGATGGCATCCTCGGTCTGCCCGAAGGCCTTGAAGACGGTGGCGGCATTGAGCATGACCGTTGCGGCCCCTACCTGATGGGCGATACCGACCCTGCGGATGAGGGCGATACCCCGTTCGGCGGCGGCCAGCGCCTCCTCCCGGCGGCCGCACTTGCGATAGATGCCCATAAGCTCGCTTTCCACCAGCAGTTCCGCCGCAGAATCCTTTGTGGCGCGGGCCTCCGCCGCCCAGTAGAGCAGATGGCGCTCCGCGGCGGCAAAGTCATTTTTGGCAAGATGTTCGTCAAGCCGTGTCAGGATGCGGTCGCGTGCGATCATGGCGGAGTCTCCTTGTGTTGAAATGGGTTCATTACAGAAACAGTTTATCATAAATCCCTCCGTCCGTATATCCCTGCCGCAGAATTTTTTCGAAAAAGTGGCTGACAGGGTTTGCTTTTTCCGGTAGGCGGTGTATAATGGAACAAACTATCAGCGGAGGTACAGATATGAACGATCCCAAACTGCGTGAAAAATTCGGCGCCGGCAAAATGAGCGACGATATGCATTGCTATGACGTTTTTCCCAAGGTGTTTATTGAGAACGAGCCTACCCGCGTGACCATCAAGCCTCTCGGCTGGCACGCTGCCTTTGAGCAGGGACATGAGTATACCGTCTTTGTGCAGCCGCGCAATGACCGGGACTATGCCACCATCTCCAACACCCGGGAGGAGAGCCTGATCACCACCCTGCAGCTCACCCCCGATGAGGACGGCTGCATCCGTTTTGACTTCACCTTCACCGGCGAGCAGCCCTGGTACATCATTTTTGATGAGATCATCGGTAAAAAGCAGCCCAAGATCCGCCTTTCGGTCTATAGCCTTCACGCGGATATGAAGGGCCGCTATCCCTTCCGCGGCGATCTACACCTGCATTCCAACCGTTCCGACGGACGGGAGGATCCTGCCATTGTTGCCGCAAACTTCCGCAAGGGCGGCTACGACTTCCTTGCCATCACCGACCATCACAGATATTACGGCTCCCTGGAGGCCATCGAGGCCTATAAGGACGTCAAGATCGATCTGAACCTCTGCCCCGGTGAGGAGTGTCACCTGCCCGACAACCGCGTGCACATCGTCAACTTCGGCGGTCTGTGGAGCGTGGCAAGCCAGGTGGAATCCTGCCTTAACAACGCGGAGTTCGGCACCGACGCTTCCGTCCGCTCCTTCACCGGCGAGACCCGTCCCATCATGACGGATGATGAGTTCCGCGCCGAGGTCATGAAGCTTGCCGACGAGCTGGATATCCCCGAGGGTATCGACCGCTACACCTACGCCGCCTGCGTATGGGAGTTCCGCAAGATCCGCGAAGCCGATGGCCTTGCCATCTTCTGCCATCCCTACTGGATCCAGGGCGGAGCCCTCAACGTGCCCGAGAATCTCACCGACGCTCTCTTTGATTCCGGCGAGTTTGATGCCTTTGAGCTGCTGGGCGGCGAGACCTACCTGGAGCAGAACGAGTACCAGGTCTTCAAATACACCCAGGCCCGTGCCCGCGGTCTGGATTTCCCTGTTGTCGGCTCCTCCGACGGCCATTCCACCATCAATAACCCCGGCTGGAACGTGGGTGCCACGGTGGTCTTCGCGCCGGAGAACGAGCGCAAGAGCCTCATCGAGTCCATCAAGGATAAGTACACCGTCTGCATCGACAACATCAGCCGCGAGCCGCGCCTTGCCGGTGACTTCCGCTTTGTGCAGTTTGGCCGCTTCCTGCTGGAGTACTACTTCCCCCTGCATGATGAGCTCTGCTTTGAGGAAGGCCGTCTGATGAAGGACTACCGCTGCGGCGATGAGAAGGCCGGCGAGCTGCTCAACCTTCTCCACGGCCGTGTGGAAGCTCTGCAGAAGAAATATTTCGCATACTGATATTTTCACGACCGAAAACGGGACGGGAGCTGCGGCTTCCGTCCCGCTTTTATTGACGGGAAATGCCGGGTATGCTATACTGATATGATGTAGGATTGTATTTATTATGGGAGGTGTGCCGCACATGCATGAACTGCTTCAATATCCCTTTGACGGGGCTGAAATCCAACGCCGCCGCCGCCGCATCCGACGGGAGCTGTTGGAGAAGGAATGTGTCCGCACACCGCGGCGCATTGCCATCCTCGGCGGTTCGACTACCCATGATCTTCGGGAACTGCTGGAGCTTTTCCTGCTGGATGAAGGCATTGTCCCCGAATTTTACGAAAGCGATTTCGGCGCATGGTGGGAAGACGCCATGTTTGGAGAGGCGCTGGCCGCCTTCCGCCCGGAGCTGGTGGTCATCCACACCGGTGTTCGGAATATTTCCGCATATCCGCCGCCCTCTGCCGACGAGACGGAGGCGGAGAAGGTCATCGCTGCAGAATTTGCCCGTTTTACTGCGGCCTGGGAGGCTATTTCCCGCCGGTTTGACTGCCCCGTCGTGCAGAACAATTTCGAAAAGCCGCCCCTGCGCATCTACGGAAACCGCGATGCCTGGGACATCCACGGACGCACCTATATGACGGCGGAGCTCAATCGCCGCATGGGGGAGTATGCGAGAGCCCACCGCGGTTTTTATATCAATGATATCGACACCCTTTCCGCGGATATCGGCCTTGGCCGCTGGCATGACGGAAAGGCGTGGCATCTGTATAAATACAGCCCGGCACCGGAGGCGGTTCCGGAGCTTGCCCATAATCTTTCCCGCATCATCATCTCCGTCTGGGGTAAGGCAAAGAAAGCGCTGGCGCTGGATCTGGATAATACGCTGTGGGGCGGCGTTGTCGGAGATGACGGCGTGGAGGGCATTGAGATTGGCCACGAAATCTCCTCCGGGCAGGTCTATTCGGAATTTCAGGCCTGGATCGCAGAGATGCGCCGCCGGGGCGTGGTGCTTTCGGTCATTTCCAAAAACGATGAGCACAATGCCATTGCAGGCCTGAATCATCCGGAAGGGACGCTCCGACCGGCGGATTTTGCCGCGATTTATGCAAATTGGGATCCGAAGGACCGCAACTTTGCAGCTCTGGCCCGGCAGTTGAATCTTCTGCCGGAGAGCATTGTTTTCTGCGATGATAACCCCGCAGAGCGTAAGATCGTTTCCGATTCCTTCCCCGGTGCGGCGGTTCCGCCCTTTGATGCGCCGGAAAAATATGCCCGTATCCTTGACCGGGCCGGATATTTTGAGCCGGCGACCCTGTCGGCGGATGATCTTGCCCGGGCGGATATGTACCGGCAGAACGCCGAGCGCGCAAAGCTGGAGACCTCCTTTGCCGATTACCGCGAATATCTGAAAAGTCTTGATATGCATGCGGAGATCAAGGGCTTTTCCCCTCTCTACATTGCCCGCATCGCCCAGCTGACCAACAAATCCAATCAGTTTAACCTTACAACCCTGCGCTGCGCCGAAACGGATATTGCCCGTATGGCGGAAAGCGAGGACTATATCACTCTGTACGGCAAGCTTTCCGACCGGTTTGGGGATAACGGCGTGGTTGCCGTTACCGCGGCGGAGCGCGAGGAGAATGTTTTTCATATTCGTCTGTGGCTGATGAGCTGCCGGGTGCTGAAGCGGGATATGGAATACGCCATGCTGGATGCCCTGGCCGCAAAAGCCGTCGCCGCTGGGGCGGATACCCTCCGGGGTTATTACCTGCCCACGGCAAAGAACGGAATGGTGCAGGATCTGTATAAAAAATTCGGGTTTTCCCTCCGGGAAGAGACGGAGGCAGGCACCGTTTGGGAGCTTTCCCTTTCGGACTACGTGCCGAAATGCGATATCATTGAAGTGGAGCGTGACTGAAAATGAACAGAAACGAAGTTTACGAGCGGCTCAATGCGGTTTTCCGCGAGGTTTTTGATGATGAGAACCTCACCGTGGCGGATGCTACCACCGCCGCCGATGTGGAGGATTGGGATTCCCTGTCTCACATCACCCTGATCGCCGCCGTGGAGGATGAGTTTGACATTTCCTTTGATATGAAGACCGTGGTCGGACTCAAATGCGTGGGCGATATGGTGGACGCCATCCTGCAGGAGATGTAAGACCGTGAGTTTTACCTCTTTCCGGTTCCTTTGCTTCTTTGCGGCGGTGCTTGCGGCATATTTTGTCCTGCCCCGCCGGGCAAGACCGTGGATGCTTCTCTGCGCGAGCGTCGGCTTTTATGCCGCGGCGGGTCTTGCCGGGCTTCTGTGGCTTGGTGGGCTTTCCCTTGCGGGCTGGCTCTCTGCCCGGGGGATCGCAAAGGCGCAGGCCGAAGGTAGGAGTGGGCGGAGATTTCTAATCCTCGGCGTTGGGCTGCATCTTGGATTGCTCTTTTTACTGAAGTATTTTAATTTCTTTGCTGGCGGGCTGCTCGGAGAGAGTGCACCGGCGCTTTCTCTTGCCGTTCCGGCGGGGTTGTCCTTCTTTGTGTTTATGGCCGTGGGCTATCTTACGGATGTGTACCGCGGTATCTGTCCGGCGGAGGAAAACTACGGGCGGTATCTTGCATGGCTGTGCTTTTTCCCCCACATCCTGCAGGGTCCCATCGACCGGTATGCAGACACCGCGCCCGCCCTCTTTGCGGGCAGCGTTTTCGATGAGCGCCATGTCCTCCGGGGGCTTTGGCGCATCCTGTGGGGCTTTTTGCAGAAGCTCGTCATCGCCGACCGGCTGGGAATTCTTGTGTCCGGGGTCTGGGCAGAACCGGAGAACTTTGCCGGCTGGCGCGTGGCGGCGGCCGTAGTGTGTTATGCCCTGCAGATTTATGCGGATTTTGCAGGCTATACGGATATTGCCCTTGGAGCAGCCGAGATCTTTGGGGTGCGGCTGGCGGAGAATTTTGACACGCCCTATTTCTCCCGCTCCGTGCCGGAATTCTGGCGCCGCTGGCATATGACCCTCGGCGCATGGTTCAAGGATTATCTCTTCTTCTCCCTGCAGCGCAGCCGTTCCTTTCGGCAGATGGGGAAGAAGCTCAAAGCGCGTTTTGGCAAGACCGCGGCAAAAAACCTGCCTGCGGCGCTGGCGCTGGCCGCAGTGTGGTTGTTCACCGGCCTGTGGCACGGCGCGCGGCTGACCTATGTCGTTTGGGGTGTCTATTATGGGGTGCTCATCATCATCTCCATGCTCTGCGAGCCGCTCGTTGCGCGGCTGCGCCCCAAAAAAGAGGGCATTTTGTGGAATGCCTTCCGCATGGCGCGCACCTTTGCGCTGGTTTGCCTTGGCTACGTGCTTTTCCGCTCCGCCACCCTTGCGGAGGCGGGGATCATCCTCTCCCGCATCTTCACCGCCACCTTTGCCGCCGGAAAGGGCTTTTCCGCGGCGGGCATCGGACGGGCGGACATTCTCATCCTTGCGCCTGCGCTCCTGTTGCGGCTCGCGGTGAGTATCTGTCATGCAAAGGGCATCGACCTTCGGGAGAAGGTCATGGAAAGAGCCCTTCCCCTGCGGTGGGGCATCGCGCTGGTGCTTCTCTTTGCCGTCATCATCTTCGGCATTTACGGGCCGGGATATGATGCTGCCTCCTTTATCTATTTTGAATTTTAGGAGGGCAGAATAATGAAAAAGATAAGATTTTTGCTGCGCATCGCCGCATTTTTTCTGCTCTTCTGCCTGCTGCTGTACGGTGCCGACCGATTGCTGGTTGATCGCACCGCCGCTCCGCGCACGGAGAGCTTCTATGCCGAGCCGAAGGATAGCATCGATGTGCTGCTCATCGGCTCCAGCCGCATCATGTGCGGCATCTATCCTCTCCTTTTGTGGGAGCGGGAAGGTATCGCCGCCTTTGACTGCGCGGGCTCCGCACAGGTCATCGCCCAGAGCTATTTTCAGCTCAGGGATGCCCTGAACTACCAGTCCCCCCGTCTGGTCATTGTGGATGTGTCCACCGTGGCCAACGGCAACGTCTACACCGGGACGGAGAGCTTTGTGCATACCCAGCTTGACCATATGCGCTCCCCTCTGGTGCGCCTCTCTGCCATTTTTACGCTGATCCCGCGGAAGGACCGGGTGGAATATCTCTTCCCCATCGTGAAATACCACACCCGCTGGAGCGAGGTGCGGGCAGAGGATTTTAATATGCCGCCCGACATCTGCCGCGGAGCTGTGGTCTATACCGGCTTCTCCGAAAAGGAGGAGGTCCTGCCTCCCGAGCTTATCCCGCGCGCGGAAGCGGGAGAGCTGCACGATATCCCGGAGCAGTACCTGCGAAAAACCGTAGAGCTCTGCCGAAAAGCAGGAGCGGAGGTGCTTTTTGTCAACCTCCCCTGTGTGCGCGACGGGGAATACCAGCGCGCCTACAACGCGGTGGATGCGCTGGCAGAGGAGCTCGGCGTGCCCTATATCAACTACCTCTATGAGGACAGTCTCGGGCTGGACTATGAGAAGGAAATGTTTGACACCGCCCATCTCAATTCCGCCGGCGCGGAGAAGCTGACGGCGGCGTTGGGTAGCTATATCCGTGAAAACTACGATATCCCCGACCGGAGGGGCGATGCGGCCTATTCCCGCTGGGATGCCGATCTCGCCGAATTCCGGCAGAAGTACTATTAAAAGGGAGCATATGACCTATGGAATACCGTGAGCTTGGCCGTACCGGCCTGCGCATTTCCCGCATCGGCTTTGGCGGGATCCCCATTCAGCGGGTGGAGGAGGCGGACTGCGCGCCCCTCTTTGACGCGCTGGAGGCTGCCGGTGTCAACTATGTGGACACCGCCCGGGGCTATACCGTCAGTGAGGCGCGCATCGGCGCGGCCCTGCAGGGGCGGCGGGAGAAGTTCATTCTCGCCACCAAGAGCATGGCCCGCACGGCGGAGGCCATGGCGGCGGACGTGGAGGAAAGCCTGCGCTGCCTCCGTACCGATTATATCGACCTCTATCAGATCCACAACCCGAATCTTGCCCAGCTGGAGGAGGTCTGTGCCCCCGGCGGCGCGCTGGAGGCGCTTCTTGCGGCAAAGGCAGCGGGTAAGATCGGCCATATCGGCGTTACCCTCCACGCCGTGGAGACCTTCCGGGCGGCACTGGACAAGGGCTGCTTTGAAACGGTCATGTTTCCTTACAATATCGTGGAGCGGCAGGGCGATGCCCTCATCGATGAGTGCCGCGAGAAGGGTGTCGGTTTTATCTGCATGAAGCCGCTGGCCGGCGGTGCCATCGAGAACGGAAGCCTGGCGCTGCGCTTTATCCTGCAGAACGCCGGCGTGGACTGTGTCATTCCCGGCATGGCGACGGAGGCGGAGGTGGCGGAAAATGCCGCCGCGACCTCCGATCCCCTCACGGAGGCGGAGCAGGCGGAGATCGCCCGTATCGCCGGGGAACTTGGCACCCATTTCTGCCGCCGCTGCGGCTACTGCGCCCCCTGCACCGCAGGCATCAATATTTCCGGTGCTTTCCTCTTCCACGGTTATCTCACCCGCTACGGACTGGAGGACTGGGCCCGTTCCCGCTATGCGGCCATGGGCACCACCGCCACCGCCTGTGTGGATTGCGGGGTGTGCGAGAGCCGCTGCCCCTACAACTTACCCATCCGTGAAATGCTGCGGGAATGCGCCGCCGCCTTTGGAAAATGAGCGGTATTTTCACCTGTCCCGTCTGCGGTGAGGCGCTGCAGATTGAGGAGAAGCGCTGGGCCTGTCCCTGCGGTCATAGTTTTGACCGGGCGGCGGAGGGCTACGTCCATCTGCTGACCCCGGCACAGATGCGCTCCAAAATTCCCGGCGATCCGCCGGAGATGGTGCGCGCCCGGCGGGATTTTCTTGCCTCCGGAAACTATGATTTTCTTGCCGATGCCCTGACGGCGCTGCTTTTGGAGAGCCTTCCCGATCCGTCGGTGCTCTTCGATGCCGGCTGCGGCGAGGGGCATTACACCCGCCGCATCGCGGAAGCCCTTGCGGCGGCGGGACGGAGCGTGACACCTGCGGGCGTCGATATCGCCAAGACCGCCGTGCGCATGGCGGCAAAAAAAGTGCCCGCGGGGCAGTTTGCCGTGGCAAGCCTCTATCACCTGCCGGTAGCGGAGGGTTCCGTCGATGCCGTGCTCAACATTTTCTCCCCCCTCTGTGAGGGCGAGCTGTCCCGTATCCTCCGCCCCGGCGGACGGATGTATTACGTGGTGCCTGCGGCGCGGCATCTTTTTGAAATGAAGGAGATCCTTTATCCGGAACCCTATGAAAACGAGGAAAAGGATGTGGAATACGCCGGATTCCGGCTTGTGGGAACGGAATGTGTGTCCCGCAGGATGGAGCTTTCAGCAACTACCCTCGAAAATCTCTTTGCCATGACCCCCTATTTCTGGCGCTCCCCCCGGGAAGGGGCGGAAGCGCTGCGGGCGCGGGAGGAACTTTCCGTCACGGCGGCCTTCCGCATCTGTATCTACGAAAAGGCATAAGAAAACCCCGGCCTCTCTTCGAAAAGGAGGTCGGGGAATTTTTTGTGCATTTACCGCAGGCTGTGCAGGGTGGGCTCGTGGCGGCGGAAGGTAGCCACCCGGTCGAGCCCCTGGGAGAGGGCCAGTTCGGCGCTTTCGCGGAGGCCGGCACCCACGTCCTCGGGCTTGTGGGCATCGCTGCCGAGGGTGAGAACTTCACCGCCCTGTTCGCGGAAGAGGCGCAGGATATAATCCTGCTGGGTGTAGATGGGATTTTCACCGCGCAGTACCTTGGTGTTGATCTCAATGCCCTTGCCGCGCTCCCGCAGCAGGGTGAAGAGGGCGCGCAGCTCCTCCTCGTGGGGGCAGAGATCCACGTCGAACTTCCGGCGCATGTACCGCAGGGGATAATCCACATGGCCGATAACGTCAAAGACGCTGGATTCAGCCAGCTCGTACAGCTCCCGAACGTAGCGGGAAAGCATTTCCCGGCAAACGTCGGCGGAGGGGTAATCGATGAGGGAGAAATCCACCTCACCGCGGATGTTATGAAGACTGCCGATGATAAAATCGTAATCCTCATGATCGAGTACCAGCTCCGCCTTCTCGGGTACCTCCGTGGGCTGGCCGATCTCCACGCCGAAGGGGAGGGCGATGCGGTTGCCGAGGGCCTCCCGGGCCTCGAGCAGTTCCGCACGGCAGGCCTCGCGGTCATAGGTAAAGCCGATGTTGTTGTCGATGCTCATATAGAAGCCGTTGCATTCACAGTGCTCAGTGATGCAAAGCTCGGAAAGCCCCGCCTCGGCGGCGGCCTTTGCCATGGAGATATAGTCCGCATGGGCAAAACCGTCGGGGGAGAGGTGGGTGTGGGTGTGGTAATCTGCAAGAAACATGGTATATCGCTCCTGATCTGTAAGCTTTGTCTTTCATTATACCCGCCCGGCGGAAAAATTGCAATGTGTATCGGTGCATACAGGGCAGAAGTTCCGCATATGCATAGTACAAAAAAGGAGATGATTGCCTATGACGGAACTGTTTATGGAAAAGGCGGAATTTAACTGCTGCTTTCCGGGGACGGCGGTCTGCGTACCGCTGGAGAATACGGTGGAATGCATTGTGCCCGATGCACTGCCCGACGTACTGGAGATTTTGCGTTGTGTCTGCACGGTGACGGAGTGCGCAAAGAGCGCCGACGGGGACCGTGTGCGCGTGAATGCCACGGCAGAGGCCTGCGTGCTCTACCGCTCCGAGGAGGGAACGCGGGAGGTTCTGCGTCTCTCCGTTCCCATGCAGGCGCAGGCAGAGGGATGTGCCGACGGGCGATATACCGCGGAGATCTGCCTGCGGCGGACGGAGTGTACTGCGCCCAATTCCCGCAAGGTATCGGTGCGGATCTTCGGGGAGCTGTGTGTGCGTCCCTTCCGGCAGGAAATGGTGGTGCTGCCGGTGGCAGTACCCGGTACGGAGGGAATGGAGCTTGACATCCGCGAGGTGTCCGGTGCATGCATCCGGGATATCACCCAGCGGGAGTTTTCCTTTACGGAGGAGCTGGAACTCTCGGCTTCGGCACCGGAGGCCACGGCGGTGCTCGGAATTTCTGCGGCGGCGCGGGATGTGGACTGCCGTCTCATCCCCGGCACGGCGGTGGTCAAGGCGGTCATCGATTACCGACTGTGGTATCTTGCTGCCGGCGGGGTGCGGGATGCGCTTTTTTCCATGCCCTTTTCCCAGATCCTGGAACTTCCCGCCGCAGAAGATGGCGATAATGCCCGGATTTCGGTGAGTGTGTCCGCCCTTTCCCTGCGGGAGGAAGAGGCCGGGCGCATCTGGTCCGTGACCGTATCGGGCAGCGTGCATGCGGCGGTTTTCGGAACCTGTTCTGTGGGCGTCATCACCGATGCTTACAGTACCTGTGATGCGGTGACGGCGGAGCGGGGGACCTGCTGCCTTTGGAAGGCAGGGGAGAGTGCCGTACGGGAGCGGGAGTTCCGCGAGGCGCTGGAGTGCGGCGGACGGGTGGTCTCTGCGGCGGCGGAGCCTCTCGGCATCCTGCGGGGGGACGGCAAACTCACGGCGGAGATCGCCGTCATTCTGCTTGCGGACAACGGCGAGGGTACCGTTCCGGTCACACACCGGGTCTCTGCGGAATTTCCGATGGAAGGAGAGCTTCTCTTCCCGGAAATTGCGGTGACGGAGGTCACCTTTGTACCCACCTCCGCCGGAGCGGAGGTGCGGGGGCGCATTTGCCTTCACGGAACGGAGGTGTGTGAGCAGCAGGTGCCGGCCGTGGTAAAGCTCTGCTCGGAGGGGCCGCGCGCCGAGGAACATATCCCCTCCGTGACGCTGCGGCGGGTGGCGGCAGGCGAGCGGTATTTTGATATCTGCCGGGCGTATTCCGCACCGAGAAGCGAGCTTTTTGCCGCAAACGGGCTGGAGCCCTCCGACCGGGTGGAGGAGGCCAGGATGCTCATCATCCCGAGAAAATAAGAGACCCGAAGGCGCGGTGCTTAACATAAGCACCGCGCCTTTTCGCCGTAAAGCAGGTGCAATCCGGCGGGATCTGTGGTATAATCAGGAAAAACGATCAGTGAGGAGCACCAGCCATGGATATGACGGAAATGAAACGGGAATTTGAACTGCGCCGCGCCGAAGGCCGCGAGCTTTTGCGCAACGTGAGCCTTGCGGAGGATCTCTACGCCACGGCGGCGGTGCTCTGCCTGCAGGATGGCGTGCGCACGGCAGAGGCGCAGGCTCAGCTGAAATTCACCGCCGAGTGGTTTGAGCATCCCCATCCCAACGGCCGCAACCACCGGGGAGAGGCGGACTTTGCCGCCATCGGCATGGTGCCCATCCTCTCGGACGGTTATGACCGCCTTTCGGAGGAATGCCGTACCGCACTGGACCGGTTCTTCCTGGAGCAGGACTATCGCAGCATGCACGGCTCGGAGAACCACGCTATTATGGCGCGGGTCGCCCGTTTGCTCGCGGCGGAATTTTATACCGACCGACAGTTTGTGCAGTACGGGAAATCTGCTGCGGAGATCCGTGCCGAGGATGAGGCCTACATCGACGAATTCATCATGTACCGCGCCGGCCGCGCCTGGGGCGAGTTTGACTCTCTTGGCTACGGGGCCGAGGATTTAAGCATTCTGAACACGCTCTACACCTACACCGGGAACGACCGTCTGCGCAAAAAGGCGGGCATGATGCTCGATATGATCCTGCTGGACATGATCGTGGACTCAAAAGAGGGCATCTACGGCGGCGCCCACGGACGCAGCTATCCCGAGGCGGTGCTTGATTCCA
>JAFYLV010000148.1 GCA_017556885.1 Clostridia bacterium
AGCGACGCGGCCAAGGGACATAGCGGCACCGTTCTGCTCCTTGATGGCGCCTAAGTAGGCAAAGTAGGTCCACTGCACGGCCTCGCGGGCATCCTTTGCCGGCTCGCTGATATCGTAGCCGTACATAGCGGCCATTTCCTTGAGGAAGCCAAGGAAGGAGATCTGCTTGTAAAGCTCTTCGTCCAGGCGGATGCTCTTGGTGTCAAACACCTGGGCATCCAGCCGCTCCTTGTCGGCTTTTTTCTCGGCGATGAGACGGTCAACGCCGTAGAGCGCTACGCGGCGGTAGTCGCCGATGATGCGGCCGCGGCCGTAGGCATCGGGAAGACCGGTGATGACGTGGCACTTGCGCGCCCGGCGCATCTCGTCGGTATAGGCGCGGAAAACACCGTCGTTGTGGGTGGTGCGGAAGCGGAACTCCTCCTCAATGGTCTCGGAGACCTTGTAGCCGTAGGCCTCGCAGGCCTGGCGGGCCATGCGGATGCCGCCGAAAGGCGCAATGCCGCGCTTTAAGGGACGGTTGGTCTGCAAACCGACGATAAGCTCGTTCTGCTTATCGATATAGCCGGGGGAGAAGGTGGTGAGGGAGGACACCGTGGCAGTGTCGATGTCAAGCACGCCGCCAAAGCGCCGCTCCAGTTCAAAAAGACCCTCTATCTTCTTTAAAAGGTCGCGGGTACGGGTGGTGGAGCCGGAAAGGAAGGAGGCATCCCCTGTGTATTCGGTATAATTGCGCTGAATAAAGTCGCGCACATTGATCTCATCCTGCCAGGGGCCGGGAACAAAGCCCGTCCAGTTTTCGTGATTCATGGTATTTTCGCTCCTTTACAAGTGGTACAGACAAAGAAAAAAGGACAAATCAGTTTGCAATTGCACTGATCTGCCCAGACGGTCGGCCACTATTACATTCGCATTCCCCTTGCGTTTTGCCGCAAAAATCCGTCAGTTATGCAAATGCCATATGTTTGATTCTATTATAATACAAAGTCCGTATCTTTGTCAATGGAAAAGATACGGACTCTGCAAAATGTTATTTTCCGAGCATCCAGACAGCCATGCGGCTCGCCTGCCGCCAGAGCTTACCGGCGGAGGCGTAGTCGGTGACGGTCATGTAGGTGCCGTCTTCAAGGGGGACCTCCAGCGCCACCAGTGCAGGATAGGGGGCGGTGCCGGGACGGACGTCCACGCAGCCGTCTTTTTCCGCCACGGTGACGGGGGTATCCACCGGGAGACCGAGCCGTTCCTCGCGGGCGAGCATCAGCGGCCCGCGCTGCAGGGCAAAGTGATGCTTTGCCGCCGGATCCTCCCGGTCAAAGCGGGAGGTGAGGTAATGCAGATGCCAGATATAATCCGTGTTTATGATGTCGGTCCCGTAGCTTTCGGGTCGCAGAAGGCGGGTGCGCATATCCAGGGTCAGCCGCAGGCAATCTCCGGGTTGCCACAGACGATCCACCTCTGTATAGCCGGGGGTGACGGACAGCGCCTCGCCGTTGACGGATAGGGAGGTGCGCTCGTTCCAGTCAGGGATACGGAGCCGGAGGGTAAAGCGAGCCGGGGCGGAAAGTCCGAGGGAGACGAGGATTTCGCCTTCCGCAGGGTAGGAGGTCTCCGTCCGGAGGGTGAGGGTCTCACCGCCGGGGACGGAAAGGGAGATCTCACCCGGTATGTAAAGATTCAACGCCACGGTATCCTCCGCCGTGAGGGCGGCAATGCGGGGAACAAGACCGATGCCGGCGCTTCCGATGCAGGCGCAGCAGCCGTAATAGTGGTTGTCGCGCATGACCTTCAGACCGCCGATGCCGTTGCCGCGGGTCCCGCAGGTCAGCGGACTGTAGCTGTCAAAGGGCAGGGGCTCCAGCGCCCAGTTGGGATGATTCTTTGCGATGGAGGGTTCAATGACTCCCTCGGTGTTGAGAGCGCCGAGATAGGCGTTGTACAGGGCGCGCTCAAAGGCATCGACATATTTCGGATCACCGGTGAGCAGATGGATGCGCTGCAGATATTTCATCAGCGTCACCGTCACGCAGGTCTCCTGCATGATGGTTCCGTTGGTGGTGTTTGCCTGCCGGACAGTGGAATGGTCAAAAAGCTCGTGGGTACAACCGCAGCCGCCGATGACGGTGAAATCGCTTTCCAGAATGCGGTCGGCAAAGCGGACGGCAGCGGACAGCCACTTTTCGTCACCGCCGATACGGACATATTCGAGAAGACCCTCAAAGCAGGAGATCATCTCGTAGGCCTTGGTCATGGGATATTGGTAGGGAAGAAATTCGTCGGCGAGCGCAAGCTCAAAGATGTTTCCCACGGCAGTGCCGCCACAGGAGACGATGTGATCGGCAAATGCCCGGTATTTTTCCTTACCGGTGAGTCCCGCAAGGCGAACAATGGGCTCCAGCACAGAGGAGGAATTGAGCCCGCGCCAAAACATGGAGGTGGAAGTGATGGAAAGCTTTCCGGGTCCTACTTTTTCTATTAACGCATCCGCCTGACCGCAAAGGCAGGCAAGGATATCCGCCCGAAAGGCGTCATCCTCACAGATCTCCAGGAAATATTCCATGCCGAGCATGACGTATTTGCGGCACCAAACGTCCCAGGAGCACAACTCGTGATCCGCAGGATAGGAGGAGATACGGCCTGCGCCGTCGGCGCAGCCGATCATCTCCCGGACGGTGTCCGAAAGCATCCCGTAGAGCACCTCGTCCCGGGAATAGGCGTAAACCAGGCAGGCACCGCGCATCATTTTGCCCCAGTATTCACCGCGCCAACCCTCATCGGCGTCGGCAGGTGTGCGGAACTGATCAACAAAGCGCCGCCAGAGATCGGGACGCAGGAGTTGGGCGGAGGAAACAAAACGGAAGGCATCCGAAAGAGGACCGGAATAGGCGGAGGAAAGCCCTGTCGGGATGGAATAGTACTCTTTCATAGCGAAAAAGATCCTTTAAAAGAAAGATTTAAGGAACTCTTCCTCACTGCCGTCATATTCGGCAAGGGCGAGGAACTCATGTCCCAGCTGGTTGCCCCAGGAATAGGTGATGACCGTCTTGCCGCCAAATTCGCAGAGGTCGATATCACTGTTGTTTGTGTTGATGGCGTTTTCGATGCGGTCGATATCCAGGGCGGAAAGGCGAGAGGGATCGATGATGACCTTATCCTCATCGGAGGGATACATGATGGGATTGACAAGTCCCAGCTCGTATGACTTCAGGTCGGCGGTGCGCACAATGTAGGGGATCCAGCGGTGACAGGGAGCACTCTCAAGATAGATCATGTAAAACTGTCCGTCATGCCAGCGGAGGACAGGGCAGGCGGTGTAGCGATCCTGGGCATAAACATATTCATCCATGGGCAGAAGCTCCCAGTTTATCAGGTCGGGAGACTTTGCGTAAACGATGGTGAAGCCGACACCGACCACGGGATTCTTGCCGCCGATCTCGATGGCCATCATATAACCGTCGGGATATGCGCAGACGGTGGTGTTGAAGATGCTGATGTCCTCCGGGAAACGGAGGATCTCGCGGCTCTCCCAGTTTACCAGATCGTCGGAGACGAACATATCAATGCTGTGCCCGTGGCAGACCTCTCCCGGAGGGCCGAAGGCGTACATTTTTTCATCATTTGCAATGCAGCAGCCAAATGCGTGATCCTCGGCGAAGCGGGGCGTGGTCTCCCAGGTTTCCGCGTCGATGAAGCGGTAATAACCGAAGGGGAGCTCATCGGGATCGTCGATCCATTTGCCGGGACGGTCCCACTCAAAGCGCAGCAGACGGCCCTTCCAGACCACGGGCGTTGCTTCCACAAAGCCGGGATAAAGGGTGCCGAGCTTTTTCAGGGTCTTTCTGCGCGGCATGCGTGCATTTTTAAGCACGTCGGTCACTTTCATTTTCAGCATGGCTTTCTCCTTTACGCGTTGAAGCGGAAAATCTTTGCGCTGAAGGCGGGAATGTTCGCAGTGTCTGCGGGCTCGCCGGTCTCCATATCGGTACCGGTGCCGCCGAGATCAATGCCGCAAACCTCTTCATTGTTGAAGTTTTCCACGAAAAGATAGCGGACGCCGTCGGCATATCTTGCGTGGGCGGTGACACCGTCGGGGAGAGCTTCCACCTCACCGCGGATACCAAGCTTTTCAAGAATGGCAGAGAGGGCAGCCTCCTTAAAGGCGTCGGTGTCGCGGAAGGTCTGGTAATAGGCGCGGCCGGAGCCGAAACGGTTCACGGTCAGAGCCGGAGTGCCGGCATAGAATTCCGAGGCATATTCCGCAAGGATCTCGGCACCCTCGGTGTGGACGATCTCACAGACGTCGCAGCCCTCGTAATCGGTGCCATCCATAGTCACGTGTACGCGTTCAGCAGGCTTCAGGGCGTCGATCTCCTCGTTCCAGATGCCGAAAACCTCCCGCAGGCCTTCGCCGGGGAAACCGCCGAGGTGGCAGAGATCGGTCTCGTTGACCATATTGAGCATATAGGTGGCATAGGCGGTGCCGCCGGCCTCTACGTAGGCACGGATCTTCGCCGCGGTGCCCTTTCCGGGCATATAGAGCATGGGCAGGATGAGCAGATCGTAGGGGGAGAAGTCGTCCTCCTTGCGGATGACGTCCACGGAGATGCCCTTCTTCCAGAATACGCGGTGGTAGGCCTCGCAGGTCTCGCGGTATTTCTTGTTGATGCAGGAGAAGCGGGCATCGTCCACCGCCCACCAGTTTTCCCAGTCAAAGAGGATGGCGACGCGGGAGATGACGGTGCTTCCGGCCACCTCGTCGATCTTTTTAAGCACCTCGCCGGTGTGGGCAACGGTGCGGAAAATGCGGGTGTTCTCATGTCCCACGTGGTCTACCACGGCGCCGTGGAATTTTTCAACGCTGCCGCGGCTCTTGCGCCACTGGAAATACTGCACCGAGTCGCTGCCGTGGGCCACTGCCTGCAGAGAGCCGAGGGTATCCATTCCGGGGCGCTTGAGCTTGTTCACATCGCGCCAGTTGATGGTGCCGGGGGCGCTTTCCATCAGAAGGAAGGGACGGCGCTTCATGCAGCGGAAGGCATCATGCCAGAAGCCGGTCTTTGCGGCAAGGATGAAATGCTCCGGGCTGTGCCAGTCGGGATAGCTGTCCCAGGAGACGATATCCAGCGGCTCGGAAAGCTTGTGATAATCAAGCCCGTAATAGCCGGTCATGAGGTTTGTGGTCACGGGAATATCGGGATTTCCTGTGCGGACGGCGGCGATCTCAGCCTCCATAAAGTTGCGGGTCTGATGGGTAACAAAGCGCTTCCAGTCGAGGTTCAGACCGTGGATGGAGGTGTCTGTCAGGGGCGTCGGAGGATCGATCTGCTCGAAGCTGTCATAGCGGTGGCTCCAGAAGGTGGTCCACCAGGCGCGGTTGACGGCCTCGATATCGTTATTGTAGCGCTCACGCAGAAAATCGCGGAAGGCGGCGCAGCACAGAGGGCAGAAGCACTCGCCGCCATATTCGTTGGAAAGGTGCCAGGCAATGACCGCGGGGTGGTTGCCGTATCGGGCAGCGAGTCGGGTGTTCATCTCGCGCACCTTCACCCGATAAACGGGGGAGGTCATGCAGTGGTTGTGACGGGTGGAGAAACTCATGCGGTCCCGTGTAGGGGTGACGCGGAGCACCTCGGGATATTTATCCGCCATCCAGTGGGGGCGTGCGCCGGAGGGAGTGGCGAGAATAACGCGGCCGCCGGCGGCATAGACCTTATCCAGAATGGTGTCGAGGAAGGAAAAATCGTATTCACCCTCCCGCGGCTCAAGCACCGCCCAGGAGAAAATGCCCACCGACATCTCGTTTGCATTTGCGGCCTGCATCAGGCGCATATCCTCATCCCAGATCTCCGGCGTTTCGGCCCATTGCTCGGGGTTGTAATCCGCACCGTGCAGAAGATGGGGGAAGGAAGGGTTGACGTACTTTCTTTCCATAGATGACACCTCACATTTTCTTGTGTGTTTCTATGGGCTATTATGACACAGAAACCGTCGCTTTTCAAGGGGAAAACCGATCTTTTGCTTGCACATTCCGGCGCGGTCTGTTACTATAATGATTACCTGTTGCCGGAATGCAAAAAAGTCCTGTAAAAAAGGAGAACATCAATGGCAAAAACTCGCTATGCGCGGATGTATGCCCGCATTTTTCGGATCCTCGGAGATCTGACACCCCTGCGGGCGGATTGCGGACAGCTTTGCGGCGGTGCCTGCTGCAAGGGAGATGCGGAGACGGGAATGCGCCTTTTTCCCCATGAGGAAAGCGTCCTCCCCGTGACGGAAACGACCGACGGCGGACGTTTGTGTGTTTGCAGCGGTACCTGCGACCGAAACTGCAGGCCCCTTGCCTGCCGGATATTCCCCTTCTTTCCCACGGTGGATGATCGCGGCCGGATTTTCGTGGAGCCGGATATGCGCGCTGCGCGGCTTTGCCCCTTGCTTTCAAACGCAGAGGACATCGCCTTTGATCCCCGCTTTTTCCGGGCGGTGAAACGGGTCGGAAGGATCCTTGCACGGGATCCGGAGTGTCTCGCCTTCCTGCGCGCCGCAACGGAGGAGATCGATACCTTTGCGGCGTTCTTAGGGTGAATGAAAACAGGCACGGAACTCAAATTGCGAGTTCCGTGCCTGTTCTTTTCGGCTATAAACGTATTTTTGTGTGGATTTATCATGATTTACAACAGGGATACTTTGAAAAGTATAGTGCCGCTATGCTTTTTCTCGTCAAATACTTCGTGGAATTGTTTTTGAAATTTGGTAAAATGAAATGGCAAAAGCGCTTTTGAATTCTTTTTGGAGGACGATTATATGTCTATTGGAGTAACCATTAAACGTTTGCGCCGCGAAAAGGATATCACGCAGGAACAGCTTGCCGAATATCTTGGAATTACCTCGCGTGCAGTCTCGCAGTGGGAATGCGACAGAACGGCTCCCGATATTTCACAGCTTCCCGCACTTTGCCACATTTTTGACGTATCATCTGATGTTTTGCTTGGGATTGATGTTGATAAACACAACAAAGAAATCGAAACGTATTTGACCAAAGCAACCGAATTGGGATATGCGGGGAAAGATACAGAACGCACCGCACTTCTCCGGGAAGCCGGCAAAAAATTTCCGCGCGATTATAAAATCATGCAGAGTCTGGCCAGTGCATTGGTAAACGAATACCTTCGGAAGGGCATTAAGGAATTTAATGAAGTTTTCGAGCTTTGCAACAGAGTGCTTGCGGAATGTACCGACAGTACCGTTCGCTATGAAGCGATCGATACACTGGGAACCGCTTATGGCTATGCAGACAAAAAAGAAGAAATGTTAAAGCTGGCAGAGGAAATGCCGAAATCTCATTTCTCGTACGAGAGGTTTATGCTTTATCGTTGGAGCGGCGATGCCGATTTTGCCAAAAAACAATCGTATATTTTCTATCTGATCAACCAGCTGCTTTCGGCCGTTGACTGTGCTTGTGACCATCTGAACGATGATGCCAAAATGATTTATTCGTCAGAAGATCGCATTACACTGCGTAAGCTTCAGGTAGAATTGCTTGAGGTTTTGTTTCCTGACAAGGACTATCAGTATTTGGCACAACACGGCGAGATCGCTTGCAGTCATATTGCGATAATGCTGATACGAAGCAAGGATTATGATTCCGCTTTGAAGTGGTTGGAAAAGGCCGCAGAGTTTGCAATCCATATGGATACCTATGATTTTGATGCGGCGCATACCTCTCCCATTCTTAACGGATATTCCGATGGCGGCTGGATTGTCGGGGAGGACGGCAACCGTTCTCATTCTTTGCTCGAATGGCTGACAGACGACGATGAGACTGCCGTTTTGCGCTCCGATGCGCGTTATGAAACGCTTGTTGAACGACTGAAAAAGACGGCGAAGAAACGGTAAACATTAGTTCTGCCAAGTGCTGAATGAAAAACAGGTATTGACAACCGAAAAAAGTGTGATATAATGACAGGCATAATTTTTTGAAAGGACTACGACAATGACAGCACGTATGTTTGCTCTGCTCCATAATACTGTACGTCAGCTTCGCGTAGATACCATGCTTTGGTATTGGTCGGGCTTGTATTGTCGTACCCAAATTTCAGTATAGTCTGTTATAAGATTATAGGATATTAGGATAATGACGGTGCAAGTCGAAGGAGATTTCGATTTGCACCGTTTTTTTTATATCTTTTTGGAGGTAAAGTCATGGAAAGAATGGAAGCACTCACAAACTATTACACTACACACAACGAAGACGCACGTTTGACTCCCAAGCGTGGTATGGTCGAGTTTCTGACTACGATCCATTATGTCGAGAAGTATCTGAAGCCCGGTATGCGCATCCTTGAGATCGGCGCCGGTACCGGTCGATATTCTCACTATTTTGCCCAGAACGGATATGCCGTAGATGCAGTGGAATTGATGGAATGTAATATTGAAGTCTTCAAGACGAATACGAAGGACGGAGAGAACATTACTATTCAGCAAGGTGATGCTGTAGATCTTCAGAATATACTTTCTGAGCAGTACGACATCACTTTGTTATTGGGACCTATGTATCACCTCTATACCGATGAGGACAAGATTGCAGCTATGAGCGAGGCAATTCGTGTAACCAAGAAAGGCGGCATTGTATTTGCGGCATACTGCAACAGTGATATGACCGTATATCAGTTTTGCTTTGTGCGTGGTGGTATCAACAACGAACAGTACAGCGATTTGATAGATCCGGATACTTTTACTCTCAGCTCCACACCCAGAGAAATTTTTGCGCTTTACAGAAAAGAAGATATTGATAAGCTGATGGGTACATTCGGTGTTGAAAGGTTACATTATGTTGGCACAGATATGCTTACACATTTTATCGGAAATGCTGTGGATGAAATGGATGAGGATACTTTTTCAAAATACATGAAATATCATCTTTACATCTGTGAGCGTGCTGATATGGTGGGCACAACAAATCATATATTGGATATTTTCAGAAAGGAATAGGACGATGAGTATATCAATTAAGATCACAAGCGCCTCGGAAGCCGAGGAATTATCTCAAATACAGAAAGCAGCTTTTAAGCCATTGTAGGAAAAGTTCCATGACGAAGGAAACCCGTTCCTCAGAGGTTCAGAAGATATTCTTCGCAGACTAAACAAGTTCAACCGTCATTTCACAATTCTGCTTGATGGAAAAATTGTTGGTGGTATCTTCTATCGCTTGTATGGAAAACGCAGTCCTACCGATGAGATCGGCGTGGGTGAATACTACCTGGCACGAGTTTACATTCACCCGGACTATCAAAACAAAGGAATCGCACGAGAAGCTATTCTGCTCTGTGAGAAAGAGTTTGCTGATGCCAAATTCTATTACGTTGACTTTCCGGAAGTCATGGAGAAGAACCGTAAATGCTATCAAAACGCCGGTTACTGCGATACAGGAGAACGAATCACCATGGAGGGCGCACCGGCTCTGGCAATGTTCAAAAAGACAGTAAGCGAAACATTCGATCCGGCGGGCGTTTCCTTGCCGATGATTTATGAGGCTGAGCAGAATGAGCTGCAAGAGTGCCTGGATGTCATTCGTCAGAGCTTTCGTACTGTGGCAGATCAGTTTGGGTTAACGAAAGAAAACTGCCCGAAGCACACGAGTTTTATCCCTCTTTCTTTTCTTGAAACGCAGAAAAACTGGGGATGGAAAATGTACGCACTATATGCCGGTAAGAAAATCATTGGATATATGTCGCTCTCCAAAGAAAGCGACGATGCCTTTGAACTTCACAACCTTGCTGTGTTACCGGAGTATAGACACAATGGATTCGGGAAGTTCCTGCTTGACCATGCAAAGGAAACTGTGAAATCCTTAGGTGGCAATACAATTAAAATCGGTATTATCGAGGAAAGCACCGTGCTGAAGAACTGGTATATTTCCAATGGGTTCGTACATACCGGAACAAAGAAATTCGATCATCTGCCTTTTACAAGCGGATATCTTGAATGGAAAGGAGAATAAACCATGATAATGAAAAACGAAATTCCTATAATGGAATTTGATACAGATGCATCAGCTGTTATTATGCCTACACACGAGAATTTGAACTTGAATCTTCCCAAGAAGGCTGTATTTGCCTTTTTAGGAGAGCATATTGATGAATATGCGAAAACGCATGATGCGGTTCAGGTCGGTAAGTTTCTATCAGCAACGAAAGACTACCCGATATATGTCGTCAAACACAAGGGAGAAAATGTGTGTCTATGCCAAGCACCTGTTGGTTCCGCACCTGCAGCGCAGCTGATGGATTGGCTAATTGGATACGGTGTGGAAGAAATTATTACTGGTGGATGCTGTGGAGCTCTTACTGCTTTTGAGGAAAATGTCTTTCTGGTTCCGTATAAAGCGTTGCGCGATGAAGGTACATCGTATCATTATATGAAACCATCTAGATTTGTAGAGATCAATCCTACGGCTATGAAAGCAATTGAAAAGACTGTTGCAGAACATGAGCTTGAATATCGCGAAGTAATAACCTGGACAACTGACGGTTTCTATCGTGAAACTAAGGAAAAGGTAGCGTATAGAAAGCAAGAAGGATGTGAAGTGGTGGAAATGGAATGCGCAGCACTTGCCGCGTGCGCATCTCTTCGTAATGCTGTATGGGGCTGTATCTTATTTACTGCAGATACTTTGGCCGACGTCGAAAATTACGATGAACGTAACTGGGGTGGAGATTCATTTGCGTATGCTCTTGAGCTATGCCTGGATGCAGTTGTAAACATATAATAATTAGCCAGATTGATTTCTGGCAGAAAGGAAAACAGAAATGATATTTGAAGAAAAGAAAATAACCTTAAAAGACGGCAGAACAGCCATTTTGAGAAGTCCCCGTGTGGAGGATGCGGAAAAGATGCTGAACTATTTGAAGAAAGTTAGCGGTGAAACGGATTTTCTTCAGCGATATCCCGAAGAATGGAGCCTTACCATCGAGCAGGAGGAAAAATGGGTGAATCGTCTGCGTTCCTCTCCAGACACATTAGATATTACCTGCTATGTTGACGGTGAGGTTGCGGGAAACTGTGAGATCCGTTTCATGGGCGGTATGAAAATGGCGCACCGGGCTGACATTGGGATTGCAGTTTGCAAAGACTACTGGAATCTCGGAATCGGTTCCGCAATGTTTGAGGAGCTTGTTGCTGCAGCACAGAATCGAGGAACAGAGATCATGGAACTGGACTTCATCGAGGGCAATGACCGCGCAAGGCATTTGTACGAGAAGTTCGGGTTTCGTGTTATTTCCGAAAAGCCCAATGCGTATAAGCTCAAGGACGGTACGTATTTAAGCGAAATTTATATGCAAAAATATATCTGCAGGGAATAAAACGTTGCCGCATGCAAAAGAGCCATCACATTGTGATGGCTCTTTTGTTTGTAAACAGGAGTTACTTTGCCTCGATCTCGCGGATGTATTCCTCCATATCGACGATACGGTTTGTGAGACGGGACTCTTCTGCTGCAAAGGTGAGCAGATGGTTGTAATAGGACTCGGCAATGGTGGGGATGGACTTGCCGTTGTACTCGCCGGCGAGGTAGGCGGCGAGGTCGTAGATGAGACCCTCGTCACCGCCGCCGTGGCCGGAGGTGATGGAGTTGTCAGCGCGGAAGTCGATGATCTCGGTCTCGGTGGTCTCCCCGGGAGCGGCGGTGATGGCGCGGAACTCGATGGGGGACTTGCCGTCCATAGCAGCGCGGAGCTCACCCTTGGTGCCCATGATGTGGATGTAGCGGCCGCCGGCATTGAAGGCGTTCATGTGGAGGGTGACGATGGTGTCGCCCTCAAAGACCATGTTGACGGTCTGATGGTCGACGACGTCGTTATCTACCTTATAGACGCACTTGCCGTAGTTCTTGTGAAGCAGGGCATCCATGACCATCTCGTCGGTGGGATTCTCCTCCTCGGCGGCGGCACGGCGGAACCAGGCGTTTTCCTTGGCATCGTAGTAGAGCTTGACGGCGTTGTAGGGGCAGGTGTCGGCGTGGGGGCAGCCGTCGGTGCAGCGCTCGGGCGCACCCTCGGGGGCATTCTCCGGCGTGAAGTAGGAGAGCATGCCGAAGGACTGGACGGACTTGCACTTCTTGCCAAGCAGCCACTGGAGAATGTCGATATCGTGGCAGCACTTCTGCAGCAGCATGTTGGAGGAGCGCTCGGTGTTGCCCCAACGGCCGCGAACGAAGCTGTGAGACTGATGGATGTTGCCGACGCACTCCTCATGGTTGATGGCCATGACCTTACCGATCTTGCCGCTGTCGATGAGATCGCGCAGCTTGATGAAGACCTTGGTGTAGCGCAGAACGGTGCAGATAACCACCTTTACGCCCTTGGCCTCGGCGGCGGCGCAGAGATCGCGGCACTGCTCGGGGGTGGGGGTGATGGGCTTCTCAAGAAGCAGGTCGTAGCCGAGGTCGATGCAGGCCATGGCAGGGGCGAAGTGATCGCGGTCCATGGTGCAGACGACGGCGATATCAGCGATCTTTCCGAGACCGACCAGAGGCTTCCAGTCGTCAAAGCAACGATCCTCAGGGATGTTATGCTCAAGGCGGATGCGCTCGCGGCGGGAGGTGATGGGCTCAGCAACAGCAACGATATCAAAAAGATCGTTCTGCTTCATGAGCTTGGAGTAGGACATGCCGCGGCTGCCGGCACCGATAAGAACGGCGGTAAGCTTTTTCATATTTTCAGGCTTCCTCTTTACTTTCTGTAGGAATTTTAATATAATCATATACGAACAGAGACATATCGTCAATATGTAAAATCACTATATTTACAAAAAACACGAAAAATATTCCGTATGCAAGGAGAATTGCGGTTATGAAAATCGGTGCAATGGTAGAATCCTTCAAATTGGGTTTCCGCGGCGGCGTTGAAAAGGCGGCAAGCCTTGGCGTAGCCGGTGTGCAGAAGTTTGCCACGGGCAAGGAGCTTTTATGGACGGATGCGGAGATCCGCGAGGCGCTGGACATCGTTAAGTCGAGCGGTCTGGTCTTTTCCGCCATCTGCGGCGACTTCGGTTACGGTTTCCACGATCCCGCCCGCAACCCCGAAATGATCGAGAAATCCAAGCGTGTGATGGAGCTTGCAAAGAAGCTCGAGTGCGACATCGTTACCACCCACGTTCACCGCATGACGGAGGAGGAGAGCGAGTCCAATCAGATCATCCGCGCTGCACTGGAGCAGCTCGGTTCCTTTGCCGAGTCTATGGATGCGGTGTACGCACTGGAAACCGGCCCGGAGACCGGCCGCGTGATGGACGGCTTCCTTTCCACCCTTTCGACCCGCGGCATCCGTGTCAATTTTGACCCGGCAAACCTTGTCATGTGCATGGGCGAGCGCCCGGAAGAGGCGCTGAAATATGTGGGCAAGCGCGTCATTCATACCCACGCCAAGGACGGTATCCGCCGCGGTGTCGGTCCCTTCCCGGGAACGGATACGCCCGAGCGCGCGGCACATAACACCGTGTTTGGCGTAAAGAACGTTCCCTTTGTCGAAGTCCCCCTCGGTCAGGGCGACGTCAACTTTGACACCTATCTGCCTGCCCTCGCCGCCGCCGGCTACGACGGATTCCTCACCATTGAGCGCGAATGTGGCGCCACCCCCGAGGCGGATATCGCCATGGCAGTGAGCTTCTTGAAGGAGAAAGTTGCAAAGTTTGGACTGAACTGAAAAAAGCACAGAACAATACGAAAGGAGCGTAGAATATGAAAAAAAGACGGATTCTCGGAGGCGTTTTGATTCTGATTCTGACGTGCCTTTTTGCGGCAGGGTGCGGTGAAACGGAGCTACTCTCCGCATCCTGCGAGTATAGCGGAATGACGATCTCCATGACCCAAATAACTTGTACGGATATTCCGTATCCGGCCGGGGTGCAGCAGCTTTGTTCCGTCAATGGGTACGCTGTCTATTTTGACAGCCGGACTGACGGCGGAAAGACCGCTGGATGGAATGCGCTGGACGGGAACGGAAACGTGGTATTTTCGCAGAATTATGCGGCGATGACAAATTTTGACTTTGTTGGCACCACTCTTGCGTGGGAATACCCGCGCTATCCCGAAACCTACGTAATTTTGGATGCAGAGGGCAATCGCCGCGAGGTTGATGCGGAGGCCGTGAAAGACGGGTATGAGGTTTTTCCGGAATATCAAGGTTCTGTGGCCTTACCCGTGGAAATCCCGCTGAAACCCGGAACAAAATGGGGCTACTCCGGCTATATTTATGAAGGAGTTGCGGTATATGCTTCCTATGCGCCGGAATTACCGGGGGAGAACGATCACCTGCTGGGCTTGATCGCCTCCAACGGGGAGATTCTAATTCCGGCATTTATTCCTGCGGTATATACGGAAACGGATTATCTTTGGATCAATGATGATCTGCTGTATTACAATGACAACGGTAAGATTTCTGTGGTGAAAATTACCCGTACAGTGCCCGGAGAGGAGGGCGGCAACTCATGAAACGAGTTTTGACAGTTCTCCTTTTTAGTCTTATTTGCCTGATGATTTCCTCCTGCGCAGCACCTTTGACCGCGCAGTGCGAGGAAGAGGGGCGAACGGTTACAGTAACCTATAACGGACCGACGAATATTGCGTATGATGAAACTCAGAAAAACAATCTTTGCTTCCACAATGGTTACGCTGTGGTATATGTGCACCATGATCCCGTTATCGGAAGTCACGTCCATGGGGAAACCGCGCCGGAAAAATGCGGATTCAATGCCATGGATACGGAAGGAAACCTTGTTTTTGACAAACCCTTCTATAATCTCAGCGATTTTAATGCGGAGGGGTGGGCCGCGGCGCAACCCTGGCCCTTTGAGCCGGTTCGTTATATCCGGGTGAATGTCGATGGCCGCGAGGAAGAGATCGACCGCCAGACCTACGAGTCTTACTGGAAGCAGCCGGTGCGCACTAACAATTTTAACGAAACGTTTACGCCGCCGAAGTATTTAACACCGGATGAACCGAAAAACATTTTGTCGATGGGCTTGACGTCCTGGGAAAGAAGAACAAAAAGATACGGCGTAATATGGGAGGTTATTGCTCCGCTTTGGGTATATGCCCCCGAACAGCAAGGCGAAAATGACCATTTGCTCGGGTTTATCGATGCGGACGGCAATACCGTCATAGAGCCGTTTATCCCGGTGAAAGATTCTATGAATTACATTGAGGAAGGTTATCTTGTAATCAATGATAACGGGATGATCGGAATTGTGTATCTGGAAATTAAATGACTGAAAAGAGAAGCGCTGCCGGGCTGGCAGCGCTTCTTTTTTTGATGATTAGAGGCTTAACGGCGAGACTTGCGCCGTATAGTGATGCAAATGACGGTTACGGCAACAACGGTGCCAATGGCAACCGAGATCAGGAGAGGGATGCTCTTGCGACCGGCATATTTTGTGAGATATCGTGCAACGGCGGTGCATTCCATCCAGGAACCGTTGTTTTTTGCAATCCAGCTGGCAGCAAGCAGAGCTTCTTCCGAATTTTCAGAATTCTCGGCGTGATAATAGCCGTGGTATTCTTCAATTCCGATTTTTTTGAGAAAGGCATCAAAGCCTTCGCCGCCCCTGACCTGAATGTAACCTTCGCGCGAGGTATCATATCCGGAAAGATCAATGCGATCCCAGTCAAAGGGGAGGTTGGGCCATTGATACCGATGCATATGTGCCTTGAAAATAGCAACGGCATCTTCCGCGGTCGGCAATTCGGAAGATCCTTCGGGCAAATTGAAGTCATAATGGGAAACCACGCTCCAAGCCTGACACCATGTGGGCTGTGCGGCGATGCGGCCATCTTCAAAGGGAAAATAGGCGGACCAGCAGGTGCCGCCGACATCCGTCCCACCGTAGACGGTGTAGAACATCAGACCGCCGTCGAAGAGCGTTGCCCGTACCTCCTCGCGATAGTCACCGAGGAGTATGTGCTTTACGGTGCGCTGCCCGTCCCATTCCCAGATTTCTTCATACAGAGGATATATCTGGGTATATTCACAGTCAGCTACCGCATATGCGCCCGGGAATCCGCTTTCACGCTCGTGGCGATTGACCTTTGCAAGCCAAAGCAGGGTATTCCCGCCGGTGTCAACCAGTGCGGCATAGGCTTCGCAAAATGTAATTTCGGTCTGTTCGTCAGTGATACTTTGAAGAATGGGCGCATTTAAATCTTTGCTGAATTCCCGGATCACGCGGGCATACGCGTGCGCCTGGGCCGGGGAAAGCTGCGGAGTTCCTTCACCAATGTAAGGGATGTTATCCAACAGCGAAGGCGACTTTGCTGCTGCCGAAACGGAAAAAATCAGCAGTAGAATAAGAAGCGCCATGGTTATACTGACAATTTTTTGCGGCTGTTTCAAAGTATCGCCTCCTGATTTGCAAGTATTCCGTCAACTGTATTATATCATCTTCATGAGCTTGGAGCAGGACATGCCGTGGCTGCCGGCACCGATGAGAACGGCGGTAAGCTTTTTCGTTTTTCGTATAGCCTCTTTACTTTGTTGAAAATTTCTACTATAATCATAAATGAACAGAAGTATGCCGTCAATATGTAAATTCACCATATTTGTAAAAAAACGGCACAAAATCATTCCCGCAGGGGTTAAGGAGAATAAATGTGAAGATCGGTGCAATGGTTGAGCGCGTCAGACTGGGTTTCCGCGGCGGCGTTGAAAAGGCGGCAAGCCTTGCCGCCGCCGGCTACGACGGATTCCTCACCATCGAGCGCGAATGCGGCGCGACCCCCGAGGCAGATATCACCCTGGCGGTGAACTTCCTGCGGGAGAAGCTTGCAAAGTATAACATCGGCTAAGCCTATGACTATCCGAAAGAAAACAGCAGAGGCGCGATATGACGTCGTCGTGGTGGGCGGCGGTCTTTCCGGCATGTGTGCCGCCATCGCTGCGGCAAGGCACGGCGCGAAAACGGCCCTGATCCACGGCCGCCACGTCTTCGGCGGAAACGCCTCCAGTGAGATCCGGATGCACGTTTGCGGTGCCTCGGAAAGTATGGCAAAGCCCGATCTGGAAGAGGGCGGAATTCTCTACGAGCTCATGCTGGAGAACAAAAGCCGCAACGATTATTACAATTTTTCCGTCTGGGATATGGTTCTGTTTGCGGCGGTCAAACGGCAGAAGGGTCTCACAGCCTATCTCAATACCGTCATGGAGGACTGCGAGACGGATGGAAACTCCGTCAAAAGCATTCTGGCCTATCAGCACACCACGGAGACCCACTGGCGGTTTACCGGGGATATTTTCATCGATTGTACCGGAAACGGAACCCTCGGCTATCTTGCGGGCGCAGAGTTTCGCACCGGCAGTGAGGGCAGAGCGGAATTTGATGAGCCCCACGCCCCGGAAAGGGCAAATAACGACCGCATGGGCAACACCCTGCTTTTCAAGGCGGTGGATCGCGGCACCTCTGTGAACTTCAAACG
>JAFYLV010000149.1 GCA_017556885.1 Clostridia bacterium
GAAAAAGATTGTTTCGCTTACCCTCTGCCTCGCGCTGCTTTTCTGCCTTTGCTCCTTCTCCGGCTGCGTCGGTTCTGCAGATTTTGCAGAGGGCGATGCCGTCGTGCTCTCGAAGGTCAGCAAAGCGGAGGCCGCGCAGACGCTTTACGGCACGTACAACGGAAAGACGGTCACCGTCCGGTCGCCGCGCTTTACCGGGATTCCCGTGGCCTCCGTCTACAGCTACAAAGAGGCTTACTGTTTTATGAACGGGACTGTCCTTTTCAATGCCGCCCTTGCGGATGGCGCCCACCTCTTTCAGGTGAACAAAGACGGAAAAGTGCTTGACCGGGATTATGAGCTTTCCGGAGACCGTATTCCGGCGGATATCGTTGCCTTAAACAGCATAACCTGCCCGGTACCGGGCGGAAATGTGCGCGGCGAGAATGCCGTGGTCGTGCAGACCGGCGAGCCCGGGGCGTATTCGCAGCATCTCTGCAATTTGCAGGGCGAGAAGCTCAGCGGCGAATATGATTCCATCGGCTATTTTTATAATGGGATCGCTCTGGTCACAAAGGACGGAAAAGTCGGACTGATCGACGATGCCGGCGGCGTTGTGCTGGAGCCCTGCATCGCCTATGATTCCGTCTCCTATCCGCCGAAGGAGAAAATGTATTCCCCCGTTTTCATGCATGAGGATGCCTTCGTCCTGCCCATTGGCGGCGAATTTGCCATCTTTACGGTTTCGAGATAAAAAACGTGCCGTACATGATCCATATCACCCGAAAGGAGTTCCCACAATGAAAAAGACTACATGTATTCTTCTCGGTATCGTGCTCTCTATCCTTTGCACAGGATGTTTTTTCACAAAGACGCAGGATGAGCGGTTTCATGCGGTACTGAAAGGTGAGCGGGAATGTATCACCGCTGATGGCAAAGCCCACAAGCTTTCCGATTTAGTGCCGCATTCTGCCAAAGCAGCATCCTACGCGCTTCTTGATATGGATGGTGACACCACAGAAGAAATGCTGGTCTCTTTTGAAGTTAACGGTTATGCTGAATATATTGTATTACTGCACGAAGAGGAAAAGACGGTTCGGGCATGGCTTTTGGGTAAGCGGCAAATGTATGATATTCGTGCAGACGGATCGTTTTGCGCCACTGACAACGCGTCAGAAACATGGTATTATAAAATCCTTTTGTATGAAGGCTTGTTGTACAAATCTGAAATTGCTTACTGTTCCCATCATGAAGAGTTATATCGTGTAAACGGTGCGCCAGCAAGCAGAGCGGTTTTTGACGAATATATCACAGAACGAGAGCAGATAGCAGCAATTGATTTTATTCCTTTGGTAAATTAAGTAGCACAGGGGGACGGTTCTGTGTGTTGCCTGTGCTTTCATATCAACCGAAAGGAGCAGCCATGAAAAAAAGAAGTTCTTTTACCCTCTGCCTCGCGCTGCTTTTCTGCCTTTGCTCCTTCTCCGGCTGCTCGGATGATGTTGCTGATCTTGCCGGAATATATGCTGAGGCCGTCGAAAAGCATATGCAAAATCCGGCTTCCCTACGGGATCCCGGCGAATTTCAATCTGAAACGCAGGAGCTCATTACCCTCGATGGACAGCTCTATCAGTCCTATGTCTGTTCCGCCTCCGGCCTACGGTATATTTTCCTTAGCGCAGAGGAATACGATATGCAGGCATTCTGGGACTGGATTGCAGTGGGTACGGAAAAGGAATACTCCCTCGATCTTCTCGGAAAAATGGATGAAGGCCGCAAATAATCAACAAATCATTTGAAAGGAACATATCTGCAAAATGAAAAGGATCATCTCTCTCACCCTCTGCCTTGCACTGCTTTTCTGCCTTTGTTCCTTCTCCGGCTGCGAAAAGGACGAAGCCCTCTCCGCCACGGGGGAATATAACGGACAGAAGATCACCATGACCTACAAGGTAACGGATATTACGTATCCCTGGGATATGCGGGGGATCCACATGTCACAGGGGTATGCTATCTACTACGATCACACCTGGTTGGAGGAACATCCACATGCGAGTTACGACCCGCATGTGACAGATGCATGGAACATGATAGATCAAAACGGAACCCCTATGATCGAAGAGCCGTACTTGGACCTTATGTCCTTCAATTCGGAGGGAAAGACAGTCGCCCGAAAGCAGGACGGCACCTACGTTTTCCTGAACACCAAACTGGAGGAAACTCCCGTTTCCCAGGATGAATGGAAGGCCTTTCGCGCCGATCCGAAAAATAATCCTTTGCAGGACGCCGAAAAGATCAAAATTTTTGATGACGGCACGGGGACAAGCTACGTGTATGAGGGGCTGGCGATTTATGTTGAGTTGGGAAGCGATAAAATTATGCGCGCCGGCCTCATGGATCGGGATAAGAATGTGATCATCCCCGCCTTTATTCCTGTTTGCTATTCTGCCATGATCGAAACGCTGTATCTTTTCGAGGACGTGGCCTTTGTCGAAGATTATGAGACAAATAAGATCGGGATCGTTACCGTTACAAGAACCCCGACGAATACCGAAAACCTGACCGTGTTGGCGGATGAAGAAAACTATCGCGTGGAAATGACGGAAGATCAGGAATTCGTGCATTTCTACATCCGGGACAATGCCGGAAAGGTGCTGGAGGACAGCTGGAATTCCGCCTCACGGTATCTTGGTATTGAAAAGGACGGCGATCTGCTGGTCGTCCGTTACGGACTCGGCACCGTCGGCGCAGCGCGCGAGCGCTATTACGATCTTTCGGCGGGCGAGGTTTCCTGCTGGCAGGATGTCACGGTAAGGGCGGGACGCAGCGCCTATCTCTTTACGGCGGTTGAAGGGAAGCCCGTCCTGCAGGCGGCGGATATTTTTGGCTCCGATGCGCCGGTCACCATCCCGGGAGAATACCCCGATTTCGTGCTGATCCTCCTGCCGGAATCCTTTGAGATATCCGAAGGGGGCGAGCTCTCCCTTGCGTATACCCACGGCGGAGAGAAGAAAACCGTCACGGCAAAACTACGGTAAAGAAAAAACCTGTCTCCCTGATTTCGGGGAGGCAGGTTTTTTGGAAGAAAAGCCCCGCCGCTCTTGCAATTTTGAATGAAAGCGCATATAATAAACTTATCTGTCTATCGCTTACAACATCTGAAAAGGAAGGTATAGATCCATGAAGAAGCCCTACATTCCCGACGGCATGTGGCCGGTTATGCTCACCCCCTACAACGAGGACGGTTCCGCCATCGATTACGAGATGCTGGAAAAGCTCGTCAACTGGTATATTGACAACGGCTCCGACGGTCTTTTTGCCGTCTGCCAGTCCAGCGAGATGTTCTTCCTCTCTGCCGAGGAGCGCAAGGAATATGCCCGCACCGTTGTGCGTGCCGCCGCAGGCCGCGTGCCCGTGGTTGCATCCGGCCATGTTGCCGATGACTTTGAGACCCAGCTGCGCGATGCAAACGAGATGTACGAGACCGGTATCGATGCCCTCGTGCTTCTGCCCAACCGCTTTGCTACCCAGGAGGAGACCGATGACGTGTTCATTGAGAACATGGACAAGTTCATCAACAAGCTGGATCCCTCCATTCCTCTGGGCATCTATGAGTGCCCCTATCCCTACAAGCGTGTTCTGACCCCCAAGAGCACCGCCTACTGCGCTGACAGCGGCCGTTTCTTCTTCCTGAAGGACACCTGCTGCGATATGGAGCAGATCAAGGCAAAGCTCGCCGCCGTCAAGAACCCCGACTTCAAGATCTTCAACGCCAACTGCGCTACTCTGCTGGACTCCATGCGTGCCGGCTGCCAGGGCTTCTCCGGCGTTATGGCAAACTTCCATCCCGCTCTTTACTCCTGGCTGTGCAAGCATGCCCATGAGGAGACCGAGCTTGTCCAGCGTGTGCAGGACTTTGTCGGTATCACCTCCTGCATCGAGTGCAAGGCATATCCCATTTCCGCGAAGGTCTATCTCAACCGCTACGAGCTGCCCGGTTTCAGCGTTGCCTGCCGCAGCCGTTCCTTCAGCGAGTTCACCCCCAGCGTGGCATGGGAGCTTGATAGCCTGAACCGTCTCTCCAAGGCCATGGCAGCGGAGATCGCCGGAAAGTAAGGGTACGGCACATGAAAAAGCTCCTCCGTTCGGCGCTTTGCCTGATCCTTGCCCTTTCTCTGCTTCTCTGCCTTTGCGCCTGCGGCGAGGATGCGCCCGATTCCTCTGAGCCTGCCTCCGGAAGCGAGGTTGCCGGTTCTGATGAGGCGTATTCCCTTTCTGCACCGGTAGAATATGGTGAAGCGATACCTATTCCTGATGAGAATCTGCGAAAAGCACTGCGTGCGGCAATGAACCTTCCGGATGCATACGAGATTACCACTATGCATGCAATTCAGTTGATGTACCTTGATCTTCGTGGACTGAATATCAAAAATTTGGACGGCCTGCAGTATTGCCTTTCGTTAGAAGTGCTTTATATCAGTGACAACCAGATCGAACATTTGGATGCATTGGAAGAATTAGAAGATTTGTTTATCCTTGATTTTTCCAACAACAAAGTTAAAGATGTGACGCCGATTCTCGGATTGTCGAATCTGATGTTCATTGATCCTACCGGAAACCCTTTGGATAACGAAGACCTTTTGGAACAGACTTTTGATATCGAGAAGACCTACTTAGTAGGAGAGCAACCTTTAGTTCCCTGGGAATAAAAAACGTCCTGTGACGGGAACTGACTCCCTTCGACAGACAAAAGAGACTATAATAACCGCAGACACGGCGTCTGCGGTTATTTTTTTGCCGGAAAAGCCGGAAATCTACAGGAAAGGAAGAAGATCGGATGCAGACATACATCCGGGGAGATGGGAACGGGGGATACACTCTGCGACTGCAGGGAGAACTGGACCACCATGCCTCCGGGGAGGTCATTTGTGCCCTAAAGGAATGTGCAGGGCGGATCCCGCTGCGGCGGCTGGTACTGGATCTCGGTGGCGTAACCTTCAGCGACAGCTCCGGTATTGCGGTCACGGTGCTCGCAGACCGCCTGACCCGGGGGGCGGGAGCGGAGCTATGTATCGAGAATACGCCGCCGCAGATGCAGCGGCTCTTCCGCACGGCGGGGCTCGGGCGGATACTGGGAGAGAAAAACCTACAGGGAGGCAGAAGAAAGTGAAAAAGGAAAAACAGAATGAGATGCAGCTGACCCTTGATTCCCGCTCGGTCAACGAGGGGTTTGCAAGGGCGGCAGTGGCGGCCTTTTCGGCGCAGCTGGACCCTACCATTGAGGAATGCAACGATATAAAGACCATGGTGTCTGAGGCGGTGACCAACTGCATCGTTCACGCCTACCCCGACACTTGCGGGAAGATACATATACTGTGCCGGATCTATACCGGCGGTCTGCTGGAGATCACTGTGCGTGACCGGGGCATCGGCATTGCCGACGTCGGACAGGCGCGGGAACCCCTATTTACAACAGGTGGCAGCGACCGGGCAGGTATGGGATTTACCATCATGGAAAGCTTTTCTGACGGGTTCCGCGTGACCTCCCGGCCGGGAAAGGGGACCAGCGTCACCATGCGCAAGCTCATCGTTCCCCGACTGCGGGGAAAACGGGCGGCGGTATGACCAAACGCTCGCTCGCTGAGGAGGAACGGATCCTTAAGGAAAACGAGGGGCTGGTGTGGAGCGTTGTCCGCCGCTTTGGAGGAAGGGATGAGCGCGAGGATCTCTATCAGCTCGGAGCCATCGGGCTGCTTGCCGCTGCCCGCGGCTTTGATCCGCAGCGGGGAACGGCATTTTCCACCTATGCAGTTCCCTTTATCGCGGGGGAGATCCGCCGCCATCTGCGGGATCATGGTCCGGTTAAAGTCTCCCGGGCGCTGCGGGAGCTCGGCGCAAAGGC
>JAFYLV010000150.1 GCA_017556885.1 Clostridia bacterium
GCAAAAGCAGCAAACATGCCTAACGACAACATTAAGAGAACCATCGAAAAGGCTCTCGGCGCAGGCAACACCGACAACTACGAAACCGTTGTTTACGAAGGCTATGGCCCCAACGGCGTTGCAGTTATCGTTGACGCAATGACTGACAACAGAAACCGTACCGCTTCTGAAGTTCGTCACCTCTTCGATAAATACGGCGGCAACCTCGGTGCTTCCGGTTGTGTATCCTGGTCCTTCGATAAGAAGGGCGTTATCCTCATTGACAACGAAGATGAAGATCTCGATGAAGATACCGTTATGATGGATGCTCTCGAAGCAGGCGCTGCTGACTTTGAAGCTGATGGCCCTGAATTCACTGTTTACACCGATCCTGATGACCTTAGCGCAGTTTGTTCCGCAATGGAAGGAAAGTACAAGTTCCTCTCCGCTCAGGTTGAGATGGTTCCCCAGAACGGCTACGTTAAGATCGCTGATCCCGACGACGTTAAGAAGTTCGAAAAGATGCTGGATCTCATGGAAGATAACGATGATATCCAGAACGTATGGCATAACTGGGAAGAATAAGCTAAAAATAAATAACAGGCAGAGAGAAAAACTCTCTGCCTGTTTTTTGTGAGCAAGTCTATAAGCCGGGTTCTGTCTTAGACAGCCATCTATCTAGGCCTGCCGTTGCCGGCAGGCTCAAGCCACCTCCTGAGAACGGTCGGGCAGACCTATGTGTTCTCCCACGGTGTTGCTCCGGATAGAGTTTACAGCGATGAACTGTCTCCAGCCATCGGGCGGGCGCTTATCTCCGCCTTTCCACCCTTACCGCACAATGTGCGGCGGTATATCTCTGTTGCACTGGTCCTGAAGTCGCCTTCGGCGGGCGTTACCCGTTATTCTTGCCCTGTGGAGCCCGGACTTTCCTCACGGATATTCTCCGCGCGGCTGTCTGGCCGACTCACGCATGCACATATTATACCATAATCCGTGAAAAGCGCAAGTATTTTCACACTTTATCCGCAAAACACATCTTTGCTGCGGTACTTCTCCCACACCGTTTCAAACCAATTATCTTCTTCCGGAATCGGCGTCACCGGTCGCGAGGTGCATGTAACGTTACCGGATACCTTATCATATGCATAGATGCGGATCTCATCCTTTCCGCCAAAATCCGTACGGAACCGGAAGATTTCCGGAAGTTTAGGATGCGGTAAGATGCCTTGCGGGTCGCAAACAAGATAGGATCCCCGGCTGCCGCCGCCCTTACGAATGTGGTCGGCAACTGCCGCAAGATAAACCTTTCGCGTGATCAGAATATCGCGCAAGCGAAACATATCCTGTGGCCGGGCAGCACCGTCAGCCAAGAGCGATCCGTCCTCCAGCGCGGCAAGCAACTCATCCGAACGGAGCATCTCCTCCTCCGCGCCGGAAAGGCTTCGTATATGTGCGCCGCAGGCAGTCATTTTCGCTCCGGCAGATGCTTTCACCGCGGCGCAGGAAACCGATCCGCAGTTCTTCTGCGCCGAATGCACAGAAATAACCTTCGATAGCGAGGCGATCGCGGCAAGGTTGAATGCATCGTCACCGGTAGGGATCGGTTTGGAATTTGCAATATACTGCGCGGCACGAAGCGCGCCCACCTGTGTTGCATTGAGCGCACTTCCGCCCGGACGGTATTGGCCGAAATTACCGCAGACCTCTCCGACCGGATAAAAACCTTTAAGGTTGGATCGCCAGAAACAATCTCCGGAGAGGCCACCATTGTTGTGCTGCGCACATACGGCGATACGAAGCGGCTCCCGCTCAAGATCGATTCCATGAGTTTCGTATAACTCAATGGCACCGGGATTCATATGGCGCAGACGGTCGATGGGCTTACCGAAAAGCGCACCGCTTTTGGAAAGATACGTTTTCGCCTCATCCGGCAGAAGCTTGCAGTTCAAGTTGCCATCGCAATCAAGCACAGACGGATTAGATCTGAAATCCAGAAAAACATCTCGCCCTCGCAGGACAGTTTCATTATAAACGAGGATATCCACCAGCGAAGATCCGTAATTCTCGATTTTACGAACATCAAACGGCCACTGATAACCTTTCAGAAAGACCGCATTTGCCATCGTTTCGGAATCCGGGAACCAATCCATCAGGAATTCGCGTTCATCTCCGCCGTTTTTATCCCGCGAAATATAGCGCGGCAGAACCTGCTGGTAAGTTCCGGAAAGATTCCAGCGAAAATCTGTAGATGCGATTCCGTACTGACTCTCACAGAGATTCGCACCGAGGACACCGGCCTCCAGCGCAACACCGGTTGCCCCCGTCTGCGATTCGGGATAGACAGATGCAGAATACATTCCCGCAGGGCCGCCGGTCGCATAGACAATATGCTCTGCACGGATGACAGAAAAAGCACCTTCCGTATCGACACAGACCACGCCGCAGATTCGATCCCCTGCACGGAGCAGGGACACCACAAGCAGTCCGTCAAGAACCGGAATATTTTTTCTCCGGCACGAATTTTCCAGTGCTTCCGTCATGACTTTTGACGTCAGAGGACCGCAGGAGGATGCACGGGCACGCGGATCATGATCCGTCTTATACCCGACATATTCTCCGTAAGCATTATGCGGAAAAGGAACACCGAGATCGCAAAGCTTATAGAAGCATCGAGCAGAAAGCGCTGCCTCACAGAGGGCCGTGTCGCCGTCGCGCGCGCCGCCTTCAAAGAGCGACTGTGCCATCTCACCAACACTGTCGGGAGCAGAGC
>JAFYLV010000151.1 GCA_017556885.1 Clostridia bacterium
CCCTTCGGAAATCCTGCGGATATCACCGTTATCAATTCCTGCACCGTCACCCAGACAGCCGATAAAAAATCCCGACAGGTGCTTCGCCGCGCCCGCGCCCTTTCCCCCGACGGCATCGTCGCCGTCTGCGGCTGCTACGCCCAGCGCGAGGCCGAGTCCCTTGTCGCCGAAGGACTTGCGGATATCGCCCACGGAAATCGCGACCACGCCGCCTTTCTCTCTGCGGCGATCTCCGCCGCGAGCTCCCGCACCCGCAGCTTTTATCACACGGAGGAAGCCCTTTTCCGCCCCCTTCCCGCCGCCGTTCTCGCCGGGCGCACCCGGGCGCTTCTGAAAATCCAGGACGGCTGCGAGATGCACTGCAGCTACTGCATCATTCCCCAAATGCGGGGCAAAAACCGCTGTATCTCCCCCTCCGAGGCCGAGGCCCAGGCCCGCGCCGCGTACAACGCCGGTGCAAAGGAACTGGTACTGACCGGCATCGAGGTCTCCTCCTACCGATATGAAGAAAACGGCGAGGTCACCACCTTTGCCGGGCTCGTGCGGCGCATCTGTCTCGCTGCGCCGGAGATGCGCATCCGCCTTGGTTCGCTGGAGCCCCGGCTGGTGGATGAAGAATTCTGCCGCCTTTCCGAGCTTCAAAACCTCTGTCCGCACTTCCATCTGTCTCTGCAGAGCGGCAGTGACGAGACCCTGCGGCGCATGCGGCGGCAGTACAACACCGCGCGATACGCCCGTTCCCTTTCCGATCTGCGTGCCGCCTTCCCTGACGTTTGCATCACCACCGATCTGATCTGCGGCTTTCCCGGCGAGACAGAGGAGGAATTTGAAAGATCCCTCTCCTTTGTCACCGCCTGCCGCTTCCTGAAAGTCCATATTTTCCCCTATTCCCGCCGTACCGGTACCGAGGCCGCGGGCCTTCCCGACCAGATCCTCCGCACCGAAAAGGAGGCACGATGCCGCCGGGCGGCCGCGGCCTGCGCCGCCGTCACGAAAGAGTTCCTGACCGCCTATATCGGACGTACGCTTCCCGTCCTCTGCGAGGACAGCCCCGGCAAGGGACTTATGCAGGGCTATGCGCCCAACTATATTCCCGTCACCTTCCCCGGCGGCGAAGAACTTCACAACACCGTACAGTCCGTCCGCATCACCGCCGTTTCCGGCGAGGGTCTGCGCGGCGATGCCGTGCTTTGAATCTGTCCGCATTTTCTCCGCACTTTGCGCATATGCTTTCACAGGAGGCCGACATGGACAACATCATTCACGTTAAGGCTGGCGGCTCCATCGCAGAAGCCCAGCAGAAAGCCCGGAATTTCCCCGGCTCGACGGTGCTTGTCGAGGCAGGTGTTTACCGTGAGGCACTCACCTTCGATGCGCGCGACAACGGAACGAAATATATTGGCTGCGGCGCGGAGCTTTCCGGCGGTCTTTCGGTAAAATACGAAGACACAAAGCCGCTTCCCGAAGATATTCTGCCGCGGCTCTCCCCGGAGGCGGCCGCACATATACGCCGGATAGAGCTTTCCGAATACGGTCTCACCTCGTCCGACTGGGGGGAAGTGTTCCCCATCGGCACCTACTGCACGGCAAATAAATACGACGGCGCAAAAAGCGGCATCAATCTCGAGGTCTTTTCGGGCGGCCGCAGAATGTGCCTTGCCCGCTACCCCAACGAGGGGTATTTAAAGCTTGACGGCATTCTGGACTGCGGTGACGTGCGGGAATTTCCGCCCCAGAATTTCTGGGAAGGCTGGGATGAGCGGCGCAATCACCGCGGCGGCACCTATATCGTCGACCGGAAAACAAACAAACGCATCGCCTCCTGGAAAGATCCTTCCACCGCGTGGATCTTCGGCTATCTCTACTGGGACTGGGCCGATTCCTCCTCTCCCATCAAAGTTAATACCGAAAACCGCGCGATCATGCCGGAATACGTCAGCCTTTTTTCGGCCAGAGCCGGTGCAGAATATTATCTTTTCAACGTGCTTGAGGAGCTGGATGCTCCCGGCGAATATTATCTTGACCGCGAAAACGGCCGTCTGTTTGTTTATCCCTATGCCGAAGGCGACGAAATTGAGATTTCCCTTTCGGGGGAAAGCCTGATCCGCATTTCCGGCGCCGAGCGCCTCACCGTCGAGGGCTTCACGCTGAAATGTGTCCGCAGCTGCGGCATCGAGCTTTCCGGAAACGACTGTGTGCTGAAAAATCTGCGCATCCGGAATGTGGCGGAACATGCGGTAACCGTCAGCGGATACCGCAACACCGTCGAAGGCTGCGAGATCACAAAAACCGGCCGCGGCGGTATCTATGTTTCCGGCGGTGACCGCGAAACCCTTACCCCCGGCGAAAACCGGATCGTTAATAATTACATCCATCACTTTTCCGAGGTTTACAAAACCTATCAGGCCGGTATTTCTCTCAGCGGCGTCGGCAATATCTGTTCCAACAACGAGATCTGCTTTACGCCCCACGCCGCGATCCTCTACAGCGGCAACGATCACCTTATCGAGTACAACTACATTCACGATGCCGTGCTCTATTCCGCCGATGCCGGCGCCATCTATGCCGGCCGCGACTGGTCGGCTTACGGAGCGGTGATCCGCTACAACCTTCTGCGCGATATCGGCAGCGAAACACTGCATCCCGAAGGCATCTACTGGGACGATGCCCTCTCCGGCCAGACCGCCTACGGTAATATTATCATCCGCGCGGGACATTTCGGTTTTCTCATCGGCGGCGGACGGGATAACCTTGTCCGGGATAATCTCATCATCGACAGCGGTAGCGCGGCGATCTACTATGACAGCCGCGCCTACGACGGTTTTTTCCAGGACGGCTGGTATCGGGCCGGTGTTTCCACCGAAAACGGCGGTCAATGGCTCACCTTAACCGGCGTCCCCTACCGCGAGGGGATCTGGGCGGAAAAATACCCCTCGCTTGCGACCGTTACCACCGATTTTGCATCCCGGGACAACGTGTCCTTCGCCGTATATCCCGCAGGCTCTGTTGTTGAAAACAACGTGATCATCAAAGAAAACGAAGAAGCTCTGAATGCGCCGGACGTAATCCGCACCTACAGTCAAATCGGTGAAAATCTGTGGTATCCAACCGCCGAGATGGCCGGGTTTGACATGGAATCACTGAAATTCTCCCTTCAGCCGAAAGGCTTTCCCGAGATCCCCGTTGACAGGATCGGCCGGATCCGAAAATAGCATTACGGAGGTTTCCTGCGTGAAAAACCGTCTGTTTTATCTCATCGCCGCCGTGATCATCCTCGCGGCACTGCTCTTCTCCGCCGCCGCGCTGCTGCGGGGCTGCGCCGAAAAGCCCGTCACCCCATCACAACCGGTGGATGTTGCAGGACACGATGCCGCTATCAGCGAAGGACTCTGTCTGGAGCTGCTTGCATCGGCGCTTACCGGCTCGGGCGTTTCCGTCTCCTCCCTTTCCCTCTCTGCGCCGGCCGCGGTGCGCCTGACCGGAGAGATCGAAACCGCCCGCTTTTCCGGTTCCCTCGGCTCCCTTTCCGGGCTTGCCGACGCACTTCTGCCCGAAAGGATGGAATTTGCTCTCTCTGCAGACTTCTCCCTTTCCGCCGGGCGGCTGGTGCTTCTGCCCCACGATCTGGAGCTCGGCGGCCTGCATCTCAGCGCCGACAGGCTGCCCGAAGGTCTTCTCTCTGCCATAGTCGCGGCGCTCAACGATTCTCTGCCCGAGCTTCCCGGCACGGAAAGGCTCGCAGCAGGCGACGGGTATCTGTACATCTGGACATCTTCGGATTTTCTCAAAGCATTTTAATCCAACAAGGCAGAAAATAAAAGAATGAACAAATTACTGAACTATTTTAAAAATGTCGGTCTGCGCAGATTTGCGGTGATGCTCTTTGGAAACGTCTTCATCGGCATGGGCGTTGCTGTCTTCAAAATGTCCGGCATGGGAACGGATCCCTTCAGCGGCATGGTCATGGCCATGTCCGACCGTGTAGGGATCCCCTATGCGATCTTTATCGTTATCTTCAATCTCCTCGTCTTCATGCTGGAACTCTTTTGCGGCAGGCATCTGATCGGCATCGGAACGGTGGTCAACGCCTGTTTTCTTGGCTACTTCACCACGTTTTTCTACGATCTTTTCACCGCGCCGCTCGGTATTCCCGAGGGCATCGCCATGCGGCTGGTTTTAGTCTGTCTCGGTGTGCTGATCTGCAGCTTCGGCCTGTCCCTGTATCAAACCTCGGATGTGGGCGTTGCCCCCTGGGACAGCGTTTCTCTGATCATGGTGAAAAGATGGCCGAAGATCCCCTATTTCTGGCACCGTATTTCCAACGACCTGTTTGCGGTGATCGTGTGCTGGCTGCTCGGCGGCATCGTTGGGATCGGCACGGCATTATGCGCCTTCTGCCTCGGTCCGTTCGTCCATTTTTTCAGCGAGCATTTTGCAAAAAAACTGTTAAAAGCAGCGTAATACACGGGGTAAAACGGTTGACATATCAAGCAAAAAATGCTATAATTCGGTCTGTATCGGACTTTGATGGAAAGAAGTGCTTTATCCCCGGCAAAAGAGAGACCGTTCCCCGGCTGAAAGACGGTCGCCGCAAGGCAGGCACGGGCCCCTCCGGAGTCCCCGCGGGAGGACCGCGGCGGCGCCCGCCGTTATCCGGGTACAAAGAGGGATGCATCCGTACCGATGC
>JAFYLV010000152.1 GCA_017556885.1 Clostridia bacterium
AAAGGGCATTGTTCATTCTGCGGGAACCCTCGAAAGCGAAGGGCTTGGTGACAACACCGACCACGAGAGCACCGTTCTTGCGGGAGATCTCGGCAACGATAGGAGCTGCACCGGTACCGGTACCGCCGCCCATACCGGCAGCGAGGAAGACCATATCGATATCCTAGGCAAGCGCCTCGATCTGCTCAACATTCTCTTCCGCAGACTTTCTGCCCTTCTCGGGGTCTGCACCGGCGCCGCGGCCTGCGGTCTGCTTGATGCCGATCTGGACCTTGGTCTCAGCCTTGGACTTGTCCAGCACCTGAATATCCGTATTGACGGCGACAAATTCCGCGCCCTGCATACCGCTGTCGATCATGCGGTTGACAGCATTATTGCCGGCGCCGCCGACACCGATTACCTTATTTCTAACGTCGCTCATTATGAAGTCCTGCCTTCCTTAATATGCTTGTATTTTACGTGAGATGCGCATTACATTTCATTATAATACTTACATTATAAACTATAGTTTTTTATTTTTCAACAGAAAAAGCAAAAAATATTTCTGTTTTTCTGCATTTTCTCCCTCCGGAAAGGGATTTTCTGCCTCCAATTACGTCTCAGATCCGCCATCTCCCATCTCGGGTACGGGTGTCGGGGTCGGACTTACCTCCGGCCGGGAAGGTACAAAGCGATAATCCTCCCCGGTCATATCCAGCACGCCGGCGGTATCCCCGGGAAGCTTTGCGAGAACCTCACCGAGGGCGCGGATTTTACGTTCCGTCTTGCCGTTGTCAAACCCAAGGCGCACCTCGATCTTTTCCATATACGTCAGTGTTACCGAATAGGCTCCCTCCAGAGCAACTGCGCTCACGCGGTCAAGAAGCCCGTGGGATGCCAGCACAGAGAGAAGCTCCGTCAGCGTTTTTTCCTGACGGGGAAGCACCGTTTTCATGTGTCCGCCAAGGCGAACCTCCGTAAGTTCCACCCCGGTGACCACTGCAGCCGAGCCGGGCTCAGAGGCACGCTCCAGCACCTTTCCGGTCGCATCCACAAGGACATAATTTCCCCCGTCTTCAATGGCCACCACCGCCTCGGTTTCTTTCACGGTGATAACCAAAGTTTTCGGAAGCTTTCGTGTCAGACGAACTTCTCCAATATAAGGAAGACTCGAAAGCATATCCTTCTGTACAGAAAACTTATTGAAAAAATAGAGATTGTCGCCCTTTTCAAGGCCGGTGGCAACAATTATATCCGTGCGGCCATATCGGGTCAGACCTGTGATTTCATAACTTTCCAACCGAAAAAATACCGTGACACCGGCGAGCACGACGCCCACGACCGCAAGCGTTGAAACAACGGCATAAACAAACCCGAACCCGCGGCGGCGTCCGCCGGCGGTTTTGGGCTGCGCTCTCCTTTTTACAGTTTTTTTCGGCATATCTTTTTACTTCCCGGTCAGCAATTATTCGCAGGCTATGCCCTCGTTCTGCAGATTGAGGCACCCGCGTCAGACAATAATTGTACCATATTCTCATAGCCTCTGTCTATATGGTCGAGGCGAAAGATACTGCTTTTTCCCTCCGCAGCGAGCGCAGCCACCACAAGAGCCGCCCCAGCCCGCAGATCGCAGGCACATACTTCGCAGCCGCATAGCCGCCGAACTCCGCAAACCACGGCAGTCCGTCCCTCGGTACGTATATGCGCGCCCATGCGCACAAGCTCCGATACATGCCGGAATCGGCTATCGAAAATATTTTCCACAAAAATAGTTACGCCATCTCCCGGACACATGGCCGCCATAAGAATGGCCTGCGCATCGGTAGGAAAACCGGGATACGGTTGTGTGCGAATGACCTCGCCGCCCCGGAGCCGCCCTTCCGAGCGGATACGGATGCCGCCGGCCTCCGCCTCAAGCCTTACCCCCGCGCGGCGCAGAGAGGCGCACACCGTAGCAATGGTATCCTCCGTCGCCTCTTCCACCAAAAGATCGCCGCCGGCAGCCGCCGCGGCGCACAGCCATGTAGCCGCTACAATACGGTCAGGCATAACGCGCACCCTTGCGGGGTGCAGCGACCTTCCGCCCTCGATCTCGATCACCGACGTCCCGGCCCCGTGGATCCTGGCACCGGCAGCCCTCAAGAATTCCTGAAGATTGACGATCTCCGGCTCACGCGCCGCGTTACAGATGCGCGTAAGTCCCGGAACGGCGCAGGCGGCGAGCATTACATTCTCCGTTGCACCGACGCTTGGAAAGGCAAGATGCACCGTACCTGCGTGCATCCCCTCCGAGGACGCCGTCAGGCGTCCGCCTTCGTCCACAATATCCGCACCCAGCTCCCGCAAAGCGGCAAGATGCAGATCAATGGGCCTCGGCCCCAGCTCGCAGCCGCCAGGATAGCTCATCTCGCATTTTCCGCATGCGGCGAGGATCGCGCCAAGAAAGAATACAGACGAGCGCATCTCCCGCATAAGCCCGTCGGGAATATCCCATGCAGACAGGCAGGAGGCATCCACAAGAAGTGTGCTCCCCTCCCGGGTGACCTTTGCCCCGAGATGCCGCAGAATGGAAATCGCCGTTGCAACGTCCGAAAGTTCCGGCACGTTGTCAATACGGCTCTCCCCACGGCACATGACCGTGGCCGCCATGATTGGCAAAACGCTGTTTTTAGCGCCCTGTACCCGTATGCGTCCACCAAGCCGCCGTCCGCCTTCAATGATGAGCCGATCCGTATTCATACACGCAAACCTCCTCCGGCGGTCCCTTGTCTGGAACGCCGCGTACCCTATTCTATGCCGGTACGGAGGCCCTTGTGTTCTTTTTTATCGTTTAATCTGCAACTTTTTCGCTCTTTTCACGAAGCAGGTCGCAAAGTTCCTTCCAGATACGCTCTTCCGCATCCCAGACGGCCATGCCGTGTCCCGCACTGCGCATCCGCGCCCGCACATCGGGAGAATCCAGCAGTTCCCGAACCCGCGCATAGAGCAGTGCACCGCTGCAATCTGCCTCAAGGATGACCTCAGCGGCTCCCTGCGCCTCCAGCGCCCGGGCATTTTCTTCCTGATGATTTTCCGACACATTGGGAGAAGGCACAATAATGGCCGGAAGTCCTGCGCAGCAAACCTCTGTCATGGTCATGGCACCGGCGCGGCACAGAATGAGATCCGCCCCCTGCATGACCTCCGCGAGATTTTCGATATATTCCCGCACATCGGTGTTGGGGCGGTCGATCCCGCGCTCATGCAGAAGCTCCGGAAACCATTTCTTGCCGAATTTTCCCGTAGCATGAATATGCAAAAAGGTATCATCCTTTTCCGCGCAGGCAAAATAGTCGGCCATGTGCCGGTTCATCTCCCGGGCACCGAGGGACCCCCAGGCAGAGAGTACCACCGGCATATCCTTGGGTAGTCCGTATTTTTCCCGCACCGCATCACGGCGGAGAGTCATATCCGCCGTGATCGGGTTGCCCGTCCAGACGGGCTTTGCGGGATCTTTGAAACATTTTCTTGCAGCATCAAAACCGATCAGAATCCGATCGCAGCGATTTTGCAGAAATTTTGTTGTTTTGCCCACCAGCGCGTTGGATTCGTGAAGCATCGTCGGGATTCCGAGAGAATGCGCCGCATACAAAAACGGAAAACAGGCAAAGCCGCCGGTTCCGATAACCGCATCCGGTGCATGCTCCAACAGGATTTGTTTTGCCGAAGGAACCGCCCGCATCAGGTAACACAGTGTTTTTGCATTGTGCCAGATACCCTTGGGGGTAAGCTTACGGGAAAGTCCCTGCATGGGAATGGTAACAATCTCGTAGCCTGCAGCTGCTACCAGCCCCTCCTCCATCCCGCCTCGGGAGCCGCCAAATACGATCTCCGCCTCGGGCTTTCGCTTGCGTATGCCTGCGGCAATGGCCAGCGCGGGGTTGATATGACCTGCGGTTCCGCCGCAGGAAAAGAAAATCTTCATATCCCTCTTACCCCTCCTTTTTCAGCCGGATCTGTCGGGACACCGACAGCATCAATCCCATCTCGCAGAGAAGGACCACGAGCGACGTGCCTCCGTAGCTGAAGAAGGGCAGCGACATACCGGTTACCGGCATAGCGTTTGTCACAACTGCAATGTTGATGACGATCTGCAACGAAAGCATGGTCATGATGCCCACCGCGAGCATCATCCCAAATCGGTCTCTCGCATGGAAAGCGATCCAGAAGCCGCGGATCATAAAAGCCGCAAAGACAAGAATGATGAGCATCGCGCCGATAAATCCAAGTTCCTCGGCGGCGATGGAAAATACGTAGTCGTTATGCGATTCCGGCAGGAAGAGCTGCTTCTGACGTCCGTTTCCAAGGCCCAGACCGAATAGTCCGCCGGAGCCGACCGCATACAGGCTCTGAATGGTCTGATAGCCGGAACCCAAAGGATCCGCATAGGGGTTCTGCCAGGCTTCGACGCGGCGCTGGATATAACCGAGGAAGTTTGTAAACAGCATCAGATACAGGCCGACCGCACCCACAAGCGCACCGCCGGAGATGATCCACTTCCATGCAAGACCGCCCACAAAGATCATCACAAAGCAGGTCATCGCAATGAGGATCAGGGCAGACATATGGGGCTGGCGGTACAAAAGCAGTCCGACAACGGCCATAACACCGATATAGGGTACAAGGCCGTAGCGCAGGGTCTTCATCTTATCGTGATATTTGTCGATAAATGCCGCAAAGAATACGATGAGACCGATCTTCGTCAGTTCGGAGGGCTGGAACTGGATACCCGCCACAATGATCCAGCGCTTGGAAAAGTTTCGCACAACGCCAAAAAGCTCGACAGCCACAAGGGCAAGTACCGAAAGGCCAAGGATCACAAGCCAGTATCTCTTCAGCCATCTGTAGTCAAAGCGGGAAATGACCAGCATCAGCCCGAAGCCTACAAGGGCAAAGGCCGCCTGGTGGAGAATATAATAGGACGTGGTATCGTGGTCGCGCAGAGACAGAGAGTAACTTGCGGAATAGACGATGACGAGACCGAAAAAGAGCAGCGTACATACAAGCATGAAGAAAGGCGCGTCCATACCGATGAAACGCGCTCTCTTTTTCTCTTTTCGGGGCATGACCGTCACATTCTGTGCCGTTGTATTGTGGTTAGTCTCCGTCATTTCGCTCTCCCGATCCAAATCAAATCAACGATTCATGATACCCAGATATCCGGCCGCACAGAGCACCGCCGTCAGGGTCACCGCAACAAAGAAAATCTTTTTCTCGCCCCAGCCGCACATCTCAAAATGATGGTGGATGGGTGCCATTTTGAAAATCCGCTTGCCGTGGCTGATCTTAAACCAGCCCACTTGCAGGATGACGCTCACCATTTCAAGGATATACACAAAGCCCACAAGGATCAGTACCGCCGGGGCTTCGATACCAAAGGCCAGCGCGCATACCATGCCGCCGAGGAAGAGGGAGCCCGTGTCTCCCATAAAAACACGCGCCGGGTTAAAATTGTGATACAGAAAGCCCAGCATACCGCCAAGCAGCGCCGCCGCAGGGACAGCAACGGAGGTATATCTTCCGTCCGCAGTAAAAAGTGCCGCCGCAAGGAACAGCACCGATACCGGCACAGTAACGCCGGCGCAGAGACCGTCGATACCGTCGGTAAGATTGACCGCGTTATCCATGCCAACGATAAAAATGGCGGCGATCACGGCATAAAGATACCAGTTCATAGGGATGCTTACGTTGACAAAGGGGATATACAGTTCACCCGAATCATATCCCCATACGCGCAGAAGCGTCAGAAAGACCGCGGCAGCAGCCGTCTGCAAAAGCAGCTTCTGCAGCGGTGTCAGCCCTTCGTTCTGCTTTTTGCGGATCTTGGTCATGTCGTCCACAAAGCCCGCGCCGCCAAAAATCAGAGCCGGCACCAGCACCGCGAGAGGTCGAAAATCCCCCTTCAGATAATACGGTGCACCAAAGACGAGCACCGCCGCCACGATGGCACCGATGAACAGGATACCGCCCATGGTAGGGGTTCCCTGCTTGGCTCTGTGCCAGCGGGGACCGATCTCCAGAATATGCTGTCCGAACT
>JAFYLV010000153.1 GCA_017556885.1 Clostridia bacterium
ACTCACAGATCGCGCGAATAAGGTCGCCGGAGTATCCGCGCGCCTCCACGCGCCGCCGCAGCTCCAGATATACGTAGATCAGCTGCTGCCCGAGGCAGATGCCGAGATACTTCTTGCCGTGGGTGACGGCGTGATGTATGATCTGAAAATGGTAGGGATAAAACTCCGCACCGCCCTGCACAAGAAAGGAATCGCAGCGTTCCAAAGCATCTTCGGTCAGAAGATTGTCCGCAGGCGCAAGGCCAAAGGGAATGCCGCCGGCCGCAACGATGCGTTTGGTATAATTGTTCCCGAGCTTATAGTAGTCTGCCATGCAGCTCTTATCGGGATCTCCGATGAAGGATGCCGGAGCAATTCCAATCAGCTTTTTCACAAAATGCCCTGCCTTTTTAGAAATGTTGCGCATGTTTTAAATCCGCGGGTATTCTCACATATCTTATTATATCATCTATCTTGAATTTTGCACTATAACTTTTCGTATTTCTTCCTGTTTTACCCATGAAAATATACACCCCAAAAGTGTCTGACTTTTGGGGTGTATATCAATATTGCAAATTTGCAATTATGGGAAGCAGGCCGGCAAAACCTATGTTGTTTGAAAGCAGGCCGATTACAACGCCGAGAATTACCAAAACCCATTCGATAATTTTGCTTTCGATCCCTTTTATAAACAACAAGTTCCGGGCGATACAAACCACATTTTGCACCGTTCCGCTATACCCCTTGAGCAAAAACGGCCGATTGCATAAAACAACTGGCTTATATTTTGGATCCAAAGCATACTGTTAATGCTTTTCCGTGAGGAGCTTATGGCATCGGATCCCATTGCAAACAGACTGCTGGCATTTCCTGCGATTAAAGATATTATGTTCATTTATACTCCCTCTCGAAGATATATTTTTGAAATATATCATAGAAAGGATGGAACTGCTAGCGGTGTTGCAAATTTTCCGTCAATCCTCTACGGCCAACTCTGCAAGCGTTTATCGATGGTTATCAATGGGGGGTGCACCAATTGTTGTGCGAACAAAAAGGCATAAGAAAACCCATTAAGGGATCGCCGGAAGAAAGAATGCGGTTGGAAAATCCTTTGGCGCTCCTTTAGGGACTTTGTCTGCAGAATGTCCTTTTAGGGTGTCTCAGGCCACCGACTAACTGGTGGGTTTGACTTCGAAAGATGTTGACAACTCAACGAGTGACGTGTATAATACGTGATGTTGACAACTCAACATATTAAATGAAAGATCCGGAGAAGAAAAAATGACCGAACGTTTTGAACGGTTTTCCTATGCGATCTCGGAGATTTACAGATGCTGGCACCGCATTGCGGCGGCAGAAATGGAAAAACGTGGCCTGAAGGGTACAAGTGCCGTCTATCTGATGGCGCTTTCGCGCGCGCCGGAGGGCGTCAGCGCCGTACAACTGTCGGACACCTGCGGACGGGATAAGGCGGATGTTTCCCGCCAGCTTTCCGCCATGGAGCGGGATGGACTTGTGCGCCGCGAAGGTGACTACCGTGCGGTATGGTACCTGACGGAGGAGGGAAATAAGGCTGCGGAGTATGTTGCCCGACGGGCGGCCTATGCGGTGGAACGTGCCGGCGGCGGATTGGATGCCGAGAAGAGAGCCATCTTTTACAACGCCCTGGAGGGGATCGCAGAAAATTTGCAGCGCATTGCGCGTGAGGGGCTTGCCCCGGAGGATTGCGAATGAAAGTACATATTATCGTGGACTCCACCGCCGATATGGCGGAAGAGGTCCGTTCCCGCCTGAAAATCGTTCCGCTGACGGTGATTTTTGGGGAGGAAGAATATATCGACGGCGTGACCATCGATCACAAGACCTTTTACGAAAAACTGGTGGAAACCGATGTGATGCCGACGACGAGCCAAGCAACACCCGCAGCTTTTGCAGAGCTTTTTGAGGAGATCACCGCTGCCGGCGAAAGTGCGGTGGTCATCACGGTGGCATCGGGCTTGTCGGGGACCTATCAAAGCGCGGTCATCGCAGCGGAGGGGATGCCGGATATCCACGTGGTGGATGGCAGATCCGTCGCCATCGGCACGGGTATTCTCGCAGAACATGCGCTCGAACTGGCGGATCAGGGCCGCTCTGCGGCGGAGATCGCGGAAGAGATCACGGAACTTCGGGAGAAAGTGCGTATCGTTGCGATGCTCGACACGCTGGAATATCTCAAGCGTGGCGGCCGCATATCCGGAACGGTAGCTTTTGCCGGCGGTCTTTTGAATATCAAGCCGGTGGTATCGCTGGTTGACGGGGAGATCGTGGTGCTTGGACGTGCCCGCGGCTCACGGCAGGGCAACAACTTGCTGGTCACGGAGATCGATAAGGCCGGCGGTGTGGATTTCAATATGCCGGTACTGCTTGGCTACACCGGCATTTCCGACCTGCTTCTGCAGAAATACGTGGCAGATAGCGCAGCGCTCTGGCAGTCGAGCCGGGAAGCCTTGCGCATGACGGCCATCGGCAGCGTTATCGGAACCCATGCGGGCCCCGGTGCCATTGCGGCGGCATTTTTCAAAAAAGAGGGTTGAAATCCGGCGACGATTGGGGTATACTCAAGTCAAAGAAATCACCCGAAACGGAGAATGTATATGGATTGGAAAACCGAGCTCTTTAATGAAAACGAAAAGCCGCTGGATCGTTTGGTAGAGGGATATAGCCATACCTCTGTCTTCCGTACCCTGGCCTTTGTGGGCGATAGCCTTTCCTCCGGTGAGTTTGAGTCCCGCGGGGAAGAGAACAAGCCCGGCTTCCACGATTATTACGAATATTCCTGGGGCCAGTATATCGCCCGCAACAACGGCCTCGTTGCTTATAATTTTTCCAAAGGTGGAATGACGGCAAAGGAGTATGTCAAGAACTTTGCCGATGCAAACCGCTTCTGGCGGCCGGAGGTCGCGGCGCAGGGTTATGTCATTGCCCTCGGCGTCAACGACGTCTTCAATTACAAGCACGAAATGGGCTCCACGGCCGATATCTGCAAGGAGGATTGGCGAAAGAATGCCGACACCTTTGCCGGTTGGTACGGTGCCATCATCAGCCGCTATAAGGAGATCCAGCCGGACGCCAAGTTCTTCCTGCTGAATATGCCCCGCGGCGGCGGCCCCATGGACGAGACCAAGGGCAAATTTGCCCAGCTCATCCGCGATATTGCTGCCCTCTTTGATAACTGCTGGTGCATTGACCTCTTCGAGTACGCCCCCGTTTACGATGCGGCGTTTAAGGAAAAGTTCTATCTCTACGGCCATATGAATGCCAGCGGTTATATCCTGACCGCCCGTATGGTTGATTCCTATATCGACTACATCGTTCGCCATAACCCGGATGCCTTCCGCCGTGTGGGCTTTATCGGAACAAAGCTGAAATAAACAAATCGCGAAAGAAGCCCCGTGCGGGCTTCTTTTTTTATATCCGGAATAAAATCCAACGAATCCTTGGATTACAACAATTAATTGATGATTGCTTTTTCGCGGCGGTGAAATTATAGTATAAAGCATAGCAGATCATGCAGGAGGAATCGGAATCATGCAGCTGAATATCGGACAAAGGATTCGGGAGCTGCGGCGGCGCAGCGGATGCACGCAGGAGGCGCTGGCCGGTGCCATCGGGGTATCCTCGCAGGCAGTATCCCGATGGGAATCCGAGGGCGGATATCCCGACATGGAAACCGTTCCGCTCATTGCGAATTACTTTGGGGTCTCCATTGATTCTCTCTTTGGGTACAACAATGAAAGAGCTCTGCGCATTGATGAACTTGTGGCAAGGATCGAGAAAATGGATCTCTGGAACAATGGCGTGAACGTCAACGTGGATGAGTGCATTTCTCTGGCGCGGGAGGCCATGATCGAGTTCCCCGGCAATGAAAAGGTGATGCTATGCCTTGCCTCCGTACTGTATAATGCGGGTTATGTGCGCCGGGGAGAGGTGCACCGGACCGACGCGGAGGGCTACGACGTTTATGACACCGGGATTCACCGCACCTATACGGAATGGAGCGAAGCGATAGCACTCTATGAGAAACTCTTGCAGACGGCGGAGCCCGGCGAACTGCGAAACCGTGCAATAAACGAGCTTTCGCAGCTGTATCTGAATGTGGGAGCACATGATCGTGCGCAGCGGCTTGCCGAAACGGCACCAAACATTCAGGGGTCGCGCGAGTTTTTGAAAATGCGGGCGGCCGACGGAAAAGCCCGGGTGGTTGCCTGCGGAGAGGCGCTGATCAAAACGGCCGGAGCGCTTTCCGGGCTTATGGTGCAGACGGTGCTGGGCAGCAAGAAAAATATGACTCCGGCGGAGAAGGTGCAGAGTCTGCGCGGTGCGGCAGATGTCATCGGTCTTGTTTGCCCTGACGGCAACTGCGGCTCCTGGCATGACTATCTTTCTCAGCTGAATATGCTGATCTCGCTGTATTTATGGCTGGATGGGCAGAAAGACGCAGCGTTTGAGGCGCTTTATACGGCTTTGCGGCATTTTGACCGGCTGTGTGTATATTTGGACGGAAACGCTGGCTATACGGCACCGTTGGTACGCCTGGTTTATCAGGCTCCGACAGGAAGAGGCGAGTGTCCCCGCCCGAAAAGATGCGATCTTCTGAATGATTGGCCCGGCTGGTGCGTGCCGGAGGCAGAGCATGTGAAAGCGGAGATGCAGGCCGATCACCGATGGGATGCATGGGTGGCTGAGTTGGAAAAATTGGGAATCGGTTGAAAACGGACATTGGACGGAAAATGAAAACAGTATTGTTTTTTGGAAAAGAGGCAAACTGATGAAGAAATGGTTTAACAAAATCAGAAATATTGCATGGTTATGTCGACCGTATTGGAAATACGGCAAGGTTTTCTTTGTTTTATCGATCGTGCTTTCCGTCGGTCTGATTCCTTTCAGCGATATTTTGTATGTATATTCACCGGAAATTATTGTGGACCTGCTGGCTGAAGAGAGATCCTTTGCATACATTGCGGTTGCTGCGCTGATTTTGGCCGGTGCGAACTCGGTGTGTAATATTCTGCCCAAATTGTTCAATCCCTTTTTCACAAAAAAGCAGACTGAAATTGACCTGGAAGTGGGAAAGGATATTTATAAAAAATCGACCGAAATCGACTATCGCTATGTGGACAACCCAAAATACTACCACGATTATTCATGGGCACTAAATGAATATGTCAATCAGACCAATCGAACTTTTCGCTTTGTAAAAAGATTTCTTACCTTGCTTCTGAGCATCATTGCCTTGGGGTCCGTGGTTATCGCTGTCGGTCCGTGGCTGCTGGCGATCGAGATCATTCAGCTGTTCTTCCAGCGCTTTTTTATTGACAAAAGAAATAAAGTCAACCTTAAAATGAAAGACGATCTGATTCCTATCGATCGACGAATTTCCTATTGCCACAGGCTATTTTATTTGAAAGATTATGCAGCAGACCTTAAAACCACACCGCTGAAAGAATGGGCGTTTGGTTCATATGATGCCGCCGGAAAGGAGAAGATCGCAACAAAATACCAATATGCTAAGCGTACTTCTGCAATAACCGTTATGCAGGAAGCACTTTTTATTGTTACCGAACTATGCATTATGCTGTATTTAATCCATAGTATTGTTGCAGGAAATATTTCAGAAACTGGCCTGTACATAACCATGCTTCTCTCCTTTTATCGATTGGATTCCAAGCTCTATGAATTGATTCAGCTTGTAGAAGAATCTAACGATATCGCCATGAATGCGGAAAAAATTCGACATTTCTTTAATACTGACTCAGAAATCGAATGTTCGAAGCAGATTGCTATTCCTCATCCGATTGACAGCGGCAATTTTACAATCGAATTCAGAAACGTTGCGTTCTCATATGAGAATTCAGATTTTTCACTTTCCGGGATAAATCTAAAAATTAATCCCGGAGAAAAGGTTGCAATCGTTGGAGAGAACGGTGTTGGAAAATCCACACTGGTCAAGTTGCTGATGCGATTGTACGATGTCTCGGCAGGAGACATACTAATTAATGGAATATCCATAAAAGATTACGCTGTAAATGATCTTCGGCAACATATTGGCATCGCTTTTCAAAATCCAAATGTATATGCTATGAGCTTTGCTGAGAATCTTTCGCTCTTCGGTTCTATTTCTGACTCCGTACTTGAAAAGATAGTGAAAGATTTGGAACTGCTGCCCATTTTGCATAAAAACCAGGCTGATTTTGCATCTCCCATAACAAAAGAATTTGATGAAAATGGAATCGTTCTGTCTGGTGGCGAAGCACAGCGTATTTCTTTGGCCCGTCTTATGACCCGTAATTGGGGGCTGCTGCTTTTGGATGAACCATCCTCTGCGCTGGACCCGATTGCTGAATATAGAATGAATCAGCTCCTATTAAATGCGGCCAACAAAGCAACCACAATCGTGGTCGCTCATCGCTTATCTACGATTCGAAATGTTGACAAGATTGTAGTTATGGAGCAAGGCAGAATCCTTGAAATCGGTACTCACGCTGAGCTTATGTCAAAAAATGGGAAATACTGTGAAATGTTCTCAAAGCAGGCAGAAAACTACCAAAATTGAACGAAGGATATTGAATCGTGCAGTATGGGATCAAACGGATCCGTGAAAGTGCTTTTTGGTAAAAAGCAGCGGCGGGATCTGGATATACTCAATCAGGTGATGTTACCCAAAATGGTTGACAAAGCTGTCTTGCTTCGACCGAATGCATGGTTTGAAAAATAGATTGGGGAATAATGACATTTTGCGGAGTAAACAGACACCTGCACGGCTCTCCGTATGGGTAACGAAAAAAGGATAGACACTTTTATAGGTGTCTATCCTTTTTTGTTGTAGATATTTTTATTTTACGCTGAACAGCAGATCTCCGTAGGAGGGATAGGGCCAGATCTCCGAGGGGATGGCGGTCTCCAACTCGTCGGAGACCGCGCGGAGGGCTTCCATCGCGGCGACGACGGACTTGCGGTAGTGAAGAGCCAGAGCGAGGGCGTCGCCGCGCTTTTCGGCGGCTGCGGCTTCGGCGGCTTTAAGTGTGCCGAGCTTTTCGTAAAGCGCATCGCCGAGGGCAGAAATGCGGCAGAGCAGATCGCTCTCCGTCTTGACGGAGACGGGAAGTCCGGTGGATTTCTTGGCGAGGATGGCGTCACACAGAGTGTTCTCGTACTCCAGAACGGCGGGATACACATCCTTCTCCACCATCTCAATGAGGGTCAGCGCCTCGATATTGACGATCTTACTGTAGTTTTCCAGCATGATGTCGCAGCGGGCGTGCATTTCCTCGGCGCTGAAGACACCGTGGCGGGAGAAAAGCTCGATGTTCTTCTCGTCCACGAAGTGGGGCAGTGCATCCACGGTGGAGCGCAGGTTGAGAAGACCTCTTGCCTCGGCCTCGGCCTCCCAGGCGGCAGAGTAACCGTCGCCGTTGAAGACGATGCGCTTGTGCTCCGCAACGGTGCGGCGGATGATCTCTGTGACGGCGGCATCGAAGTCGGCGGCGCCCTCCAGCTCATCGGCAAAGCGGCGGACGGATTCGGCCACGATGGTGTTGAGCACGATGTTCGGGTCTCCGATGGAGATGGAGGAGCCGAGCATGCGGAATTCAAACTTGTTGCCGGTGAAGGCGAAGGGAGAGGTGCGGTTTCGGTCGGTGGTGTCCTTGCGGAAATGGGGCAGGACGCCGACGCCGCTCTCCATATACGGGGCGCGGTGAGACCGGTAGTCCACACCCTGCTCGTAGGCATCGAGAATGCCGCTGAGCTCATCGCCGATGAACATGGAAACGATGGCGGGAGGTGCCTCGGCGGCACCGAGACGGTGGTCGTTGCCGGCGGTGGCCACGGAGATGCGCAGGAGATCCTGGTTCTCATCCACGGCGGCGATGACAGCACAGAGCACCAGCAGGAAGAGGCTGTTGTCTGCGGGGGTCTTGCCGGGGTTGAGCAGGTTGATGCCGTCGGAGGTGGTCAGCGACCAGTTGTTGTGCTTGCCGCTGCCGTTGACGCCGGCGAAGGGCTTTTCATGCAGAAGGCAGACGAGACCGTGACGGTCGGCGACCTTCTTTAACAGCTCCATCGTCAGCTGATTGTGATCGCAGGCGATATTGGTGGTGGAGAAGATGGGCGCAAGCTCATGCTGCGCGGGAGCGGCCTCGTTGTGCTCGGTCTTTGCCAGCACACCTAGCTCCCACAGGCGCTCGTCCAGCTCCCGCATAAAGGCGGAAACGCGGGGTTTGATGACACCGAAATAGTGATCATCGAGCTCCTGACCCTTGGGGGGCAATGCGCCGAGAAGGGTACGTCCGCAGTAGATGAGATCCTTGCGCTGCTCGTAGACTTCCTTGTCGATGATAAAGTATTCCTGCTCGGCACCCACGGTGGTGGTGACGCTTTCGCAGTCCATACCGAAGAGGCGCAGAAGGCGCATGGTCTGGGTGTTGATGGCCTCCATGGAGCGCAGCAGGGGAGTTTTCTTATCCAGAGCCTGTCCGCCGTAGCCGCAGAAGGCGGTGGGGATACAGAGGGTACCGTCCTTGATAAAAGCGGGAGAGGTGGGATCCCAGGCGGTGTAGCCGCGGGCCTCAAAGGTGGTGCGCAGGCCGCCGGAGGGGAAGGAGGAGGCGTCGGGCTCGCCGCGGATGAGCTCCTTGCCGGAAAATTCCATGATGACGCCGCCGTTCGGTGCGGGAGAGATGAAGCTGTCGTGCTTCTCGGCGGTGATGCCCGTCAGGGGCTGGAACCAGTGGGTGTAATGGGTGGCGCCCTTCTCAACGGCCCAGTCCTTCATGGCGTTGGCCACGATATCGGCCACGGAACGGTCGAGAGAGCGGTTCTCACGGATGGCATCCTTCATATCCCGATAGGTCTCGGCGGGAAGGCGCTCCTTCATCACGGCATCGCTGAAAACCATGCTGCCGAACAGGGCGGGGATCTTGCTCATGTGTGATTTCTCCTGTCTTTGATATTTCAAATGTGGAGGAGGATCGTTTGGCAAAATAAACATCCTCTTCTTAACTTTGTATTATACTGCGCAGAAGAAAAAAAGTCAACGAATTGGCGGGAAATCCGTCGCCGGGCGGTAAAGCTTCTGACGCGGAGCGGTTCAAAAAAGATAAAAGAAACTTTAAAACAGATAATAACTGATGATTGAGCAGGCGGTTACGATATGATAAAATATAAGCTGCAAAGGCGGTGAAAACATGGAACATATTACGGTCAGCACAAAAAACTATCGAAAAAAAGTAGCCCTTGCCGCGTGCGAAGAGAACGGGCCGCTGGACGATATCGATATTAAGGATAAACACTTTCTGCTGATTGTGCTGACAAAGGGAAAGATGGAGTTTGCGGTCGGAGATCAGAGAATCGCCGCCAATGCGCCTGCTTTTTTATGCTTTGATGAGCTTGAAAATCCCCGGCTGCTTTCAAAAACGGGGGCGCAGTACACCTGCGTTTATTTTCATCCGACATTTTTGAATATCAATATGACCTTTGAGTTCCTGCGCTCCAGCCAGTATGACGACATAGCCTCCGTCCACGATATGTTTATGCTGCGGCCCTTCATGGATAAGACCTATGTCATCCCCATCACGCATATCAGCACCGAGCGGATTGCCCAATCCGCCGACTATATGCGCCAGGAGCTGACCGAGCAGAGGGACCGCTACTGGTCCTGCCGGGGACGCACCTACTTTATGGAGCTGATTATCGCCCTGGAGCGCATGTACGGCCTGAACGGCTACGGCTGGCAGCACCGGCAATCCGACAATGCGCCCATCATCAAAAATTCCCGGCTGCGGGACGCGGTGCTCTACATTGAGGAGAACTACCGAAAGGACATTGCCCTTTCGGATGTTGCCGCCAACGCGCGCATCAATCATACCGATCTGAACGCGCTGATGAAGGGAGAGCTTGGGTGCACGGCGATGGAATATTTGAAAAAATACCGCATCGCCATGTCCAAAAAGCAGCTGGCCTTCACCGATGTGCCCATCAAGGATATTTCCGACATGGTCGGCTTCAAAACGGTGCAGCATTTCAACCGGGTTTTTAAGGAAATCACGGGCACAACCCCGGCGGTATTCCGCAGAACGGCGGTGGAAAAGCGCCGCACGGAGATCAAATAGAGCTGCGCCGGTTCGCGGCGGAAAGCCCCCGCTCCGGCCCGCAAAAATATTCTTTGCAGCCCCCCGGAAAACACATTGACGTGGGGGGGTATATACCTTATAATTTGATTGTGAAGCAAATGCTCTTACAACACATTCTGCGACGAAATTTTTTCCGAAAGGCGGGAGAGAAAAATGAAAAAATCTGTACGTATTTTGACCGGCGGCGCGCTGCTGATATTGCTGTTGCTGCTGCTACCCGCCTGCACGGATGCGCCGCGGGAGGAGACGGTGTCGTTTGCCATCTTTAACGAAAGCACCCGCCTCTCCGCCACGGTGACCTACAGCGAAGATGAGCCCGACCGGGCGGAATGGCTGACGGTCCGTAACCTCGATTCCGGAAGGGAAATGCACCGTTTCCGCCTGGCGGACAACCGCTGCTTTACCACGCAGGGAATCTTCCTTGAGGACATCAATCTGGACGGCATGCTGGATATCCTCCTGCCCCACAGGAGGGATGAGAGCGCGGTGTATTTCCAGGCCTTTATGTGGAATTCCGTGGGGAAGGGCTATGTCTATACCCCGAGCTTTCAGAATGTGCCAAACTGCAATGTGGTGAAATCCCTGCACCGCCTGCAGTCGACCATAACCGAGGACGGCCTGACGGAGTACAGCCTCTGGAAATACGATACGGCGGCGCAGCGCTTTATCCGCACCCGCAGCGTTACCTGGGAGGAAAGCCATCTGCCGGGGCAGATGAGCTTCCGCGCCTACCGGTGGGAGATTTTCGGCGTCGGTGAAAAATCCGTCCTGACGGAGTATATCGAGACGGCCAAAACGGAGGATGGCATCGATCTTGCCGACTCCGCACTGCAGGGTTATGCCGGCCCGGATGCCTATTTCCGGCTGCGCGATGCGAGCTGGCAGGCCGAAGATGTCTTTTGGAAAAAGGCGCTGAAGGAGGAGAAGAAATGAAGAAGTTTTACGTGTTTTTAACGGTGTGTCTCGCAGCGCTTCTCCTTTGCGGCTGCCATACCCCGCTTTCTGAAACTGCGAAGTATGCAGGTGGTGAGGTCACCGTGACCTACAGCATCCGGACGAATATCTCCTATCCCGAGCACTGCCCCGATGTCCACTATGCCGACGGGTATGCAAAATACAGCACCTCGGCCGATGGGGAAGAGGAGGCATGGAATTTCATTGACACCGAAGGAAAAAAGGTTTTCTCCCGGGATTATTCGGAAATTTCCCTCATTTCCTACTCCGGCGAGGCTGCCATCCGGGAAGCGGACGGCAAAACCTATGTGATCGATGTTGACGGTGGGCGCGAGCGCTGCACCACCTGGAAATTTGACGATTACGCCGCCCTCTTTGACACCGCGAAGAGCAACCTTCTGGATCCCACGCCCCTTCCGGAGGGCGCGCTGCTCGTAAGCCGCAGCTACGAAGGCCTTGCGGTCTTTGCCGTCGCGGCAGAGGAGGAGAAGGACGGCAACAATTGCCTGCTCGGATTCTGCGATGAGGAGGGAAAGGCGGTCATCCCGCCCTTTATCCCCTGCCGTATGGATGCAGAGAGCTATTTCCTCTCCATGTATGAGGATCGGGTGGTCATCAACGACGGCGGCCGCATGGGAATCGTTGAGATCTCCCGCCGCCCCACAGTGCAGCCGACGCCGCGGCCCGCATCCGGCAAGGGGCTCACCGCCACCGGAGAATCCGGCGGCAAAAAGGTCACCCTGACCTATGTTTTGGATACGGATATCTATCATCCCTGGCAGCTCGGTTCGGTGATGTATTTCCAAAACGGCTATGCCGCGCTTTTCCATCACCACGACGAGGACAATAACGATTTTCATGATACCGGCACCCTTTGCGGCGCCTGTAACCTGATGGATACGGAGGGAAATCTGGTCTTTGATCTGGAGTATGAAAGACTGACCGTCTTTGCGGAGGACGGATACGCGGCAGCGCAGACCAACAGCGGCCAGTATGTGCTCGTTGACCGCAACGGCGAGGAAAAGCTCTCCTCCGAGCAGGAATACTGGGAGAGGGCGCGTGCGCTGGAGAACCTTGCCTTTGGCGGCAAATATCCGGATATTGATCCGGAGCATAAGCGGGTCGTCAGCCTGCCGGAGAACGGCTTTTCCGTATATGCGGTAAAAAGCCCCGAGCGTATGGGCTACAATTCCTACCTGCTGGGTCTGCTGGATGCCGATGGCCAGGTGGTCATCGAGCCCTTCATTCCCTGCTCCATCGATTATTACCTCTATCTCAGAGAGGGCTATACCATCATCAACGATAACGGCTATATCGGTATTCTTCAGCTGAAGATTGAAGAATAAGACAGCCACGAAAAAGGAGTATCCGCAATG
>JAFYLV010000154.1 GCA_017556885.1 Clostridia bacterium
GTACGGAGTTTTTTACTTTTATCTTACTTTGCTTTGCTCTCGCAGTAGATGCAGCGGTAGGTACCGGCATCCCGGTCAGCCAGGCGGAAGACCTGGGGAAGATCGGGCTCCGTGGAGGTGATGCAGCGGGGATTCTTGCAGCGGATGACGTCCTCCACCTGATCGGGCAGGGAAAGATGCACCCGGCGAACCTTTTCGCCGCCCTTGATGTAAGTAACGGTGATGCCGGGATCGAGATATCCAAGCACGGCGAGGTCAAGCTCGATGGGCTCGCAGATCTTCAGGATATCCTTCTTGCCCATCTTGACGCTGTCGGCATTGAGAATGACGGCAACCGTGCAGGAGAGGCTGCCAAGATTGAGGAACTTGTAGATCTCCATGGCGCGGCCGGCCTGGATATGGTCAAGAACGATACCGTCGGTAATGGGGTTAACGATCATGTTTTTCTCTCCTTTCCCTTATGCCAGTTCCAGCAGTTTCAGAATAAGGGCCATGCGGACATACTTGCCGTAAAGCACCTGATCAAAGTAGGCGGCACGGGGATCGCGATCCACATCCGTTGCGATCTCGTTGACACGGGGCAGGGGATGCAGGATGCAGAGATCCTCCTTGGCATCCTTGAGCTTTGCGGAGGTAAGGATGCAGCTGTCCTTGAGGCGGATATAATCGGCCTCGTTGAAGAAGCGCTCGCGCTGGACACGGGTCATATAAAGGATGTCGAGCTCAGACATGGCCGCCTCGATATCGTGCACTTCCTTGTATGGAATGTTCTTCTTATCCAGCACCTCGTTGCGGATGTACTCCGGCACGCCCAGCTCCGGCGGGGAGATGAGCACGAAGCGAATGCCCGCATACCGGGAAAGGGCACAGATAAGAGAATGAACGGTGCGTCCGAACTTCAGGTCGCCGCAGAGACCCACGGTCATGTAATCAAGTCGTCCCTTCTTCTGGCGGATGGTCAGAAGGTCGGTAAGGGTCTGGGTGGGATGATTGTGACCGCCGTCACCGGCATTGATGACGGGCACGCCAGCCTTGGCGGAGGCAACGAGAGGCGCGCCTTCCTTGGGATGGCGCATGGCGATAACATCGGCATAGCAGCCGACGGTGCGCACCGTGTCGGAAACGCTCTCACCCTTGGCGGTGGAGGAGGAAGATGCTTCGGAGAAACCGAGCACGTTGCCGCCAAGCTCGTACATCGCCGCCTCAAAGGAAAGACGGGTACGGGTGGAGGGCTCAAAGAAGAGGGTAGCGAGCTTCTTGCCGTGGCAGCTCTCGGCATAACGGGCAGGACGGGCAATAATATCGTCCGCGAGGTCGAGAATATCGGTGATCTCCTTCTCGGAGAGGTCAAGAATGTCAATGAGATGTCTCATATTGCTCTCCTCTTCCCTCTTACTTGCCGATCCAGCTCTCGTCGGAGGGATTGTCACGGAAGGCCTTGAAGCGGGCAATGTCCGCAGGGGCAATGTAGCCCTCCTCGGCAGCGACCTCGGCAATGGTGTCGAAATCGGTGAGGGTAACGCACTTGGCATCGGCAGCGGCAAGGCGCTCGATACCCTTCTTCATGCCGTAGGTGAAAATGGCGACGATGCCGAGCACCTCGGCACCCGCCTCACGCAGGGCATCCACGACCTCAATGACGGAACCGCCGGTGGAAATAAGGTCCTCAACAACGACGACCTTCTGGCCGGGAACGAGCTTGCCCTCGATACGGTTCTGACGGCCGTGATCCTTGTTGCCGGAACGGACGTAGCCCATGGGCATGCCGAGGATGTGACCGGCGTTGGCGGCGTGGGCGATACCGGCGGTGGAGGTGCCGAAGAGCGCCTCGCACTCGGGGTATTCCTTCTTGACGGTGTCGGCAATGGCCTGCTCGACGGTATTTCTCACCGTGGGAGCGGTAAGAATCAGGCGGTTATCACAGTACACGGGGCTCTTGATGCCGCTGGCCCAGGTGAAGGGCTCGTTGGGGCGGAAAAACACCGCACCGATGGAAAGAAGGCCGCGGGCAACTTCAGTCTTGATGTTCATGTTACTCTATCTCCTTATAATTTTTAACCGACGAATTCCGCCACACAGCGGCGGTAGGCAGCAACGGGATCCTCTGCCTGGGTAACGGGACGGCCGACAACGATGTAGTCGGAGCCGATCTCCTTGGCCTTTGCCGGGGTAGTCACGCGGACCTGGTCGCCCACCTCGCCATCGGCAAAGCGAACACCGGGGGTGACGGTGACAAAGTCTGCGCCGCATCTCTCATGCACCTTGCCAGCCTCGAGGGGGGAGCAAACAACACCGGCGAGACCGGCATCTGCGGCACACTTGGCATAGTGCAGGACGACCTCATCCAGAGGCTTCTCGATGAGCAGATCGCTCTCCATGCGCTCCTGGGAGGTGGAGGTCAGCTGGGTAACGGCGATGAGCAGGGGGCGAGTTCCGTCGGGACGGGTCAGACCCTCCAGCGCGGCCTCCATCATGGCCTTGGTACCGGCGGCGTGGAGGTTGGTCATATCCACATCCAGGCCGGAAAGCACTGCCATGGACTTCTTGACGGTATTGGGGATGTCATGCAACTTCAGATCGAGGAAGATCTTATGGCCGCGGGCCTTGATCTCCCGAACGATGGCGGGACCTTCGGCATAGTAGAGCTCCATACCGATCTTCACAAAGGGCTTTTCCTCGGTAAAGCTGTCGAGGAAGGCGAGAGTTTTTTCCTTGCTGTCAAAATCCAGCGCGATGATAACGTCTTTTCCCATGTCAGTGTGCACCTCCGATAATATCTGTCAGTTTATTGATTCCGTATTTTTCCATGGTCTCCGGCAGGGCGCGGACGATCTTCTCCGCTGCCCAGGGATCCACAAGGTTTGCGCTGCCCACCTGCACCGCCGTGGCACCGGCAAGCATGAGCTCGATAACGTCTTCCGCCGTGGAAACACCGCCGAGACCCACGATGGGCACGGACACGGCGTTGTATACCTGCCAGACCATGCGTACCGCAAGGGGCAGCAGCGCCGGGCCGGACATGCCGCCGGTGGTATTGGCAAGCAGGGGCTTTCTCTTGCGAAGATCCAGCCGCATACCGAGAACGGTATTGATCAGGCTGACGCCGTCGGCACCGGCGGCCTCCACCGCCTTTGCCATATCAGCAATGCTGGTCACGTTGGGGGTAAGTTTAATAATGACCGGCTTTTTCGTCACCTTACGCACCGCGCGGACCACTTCTTCGGCCGCCTTGGGATCGGTGCCGAAGCTCATGCCGCCGCCATGTACATTGGGGCAGGAAATATTGACCTCAAACCAGCCGATCTCCGGGCAAGCATCCAGCTTTTCGACGACGGTGACATACTCCTCCACGGAAAAGCCGCTGACGTTTGCCATGACGGGCTTGTGGAAGACCTCGCGAAGCTTCGGGATCTCTTTTTCGATGACGGCATCCACACCGGGGTTCTGCAGACCCACGGCATTGAGGAGCCCGCCCTCGAATTCCGCGATACGGGGGGTAGCATTGCCGAATCTCGGCTCTGCCGTGGTTCCCTTGAAGGAGAAGGTGCCGAGGCAGTTGATATCGTAGAGCTCGGCAAATTCATAGCCAAAGCCGAAAGTTCCGCTGGCGGGGATGACGGGGTTGTCCATCCCGATGCCGCAGAGCGTTACACGGGTATCTACCATACGATCTCCTCCTTTTTCAGCACGGGGCCGTCCTTGCAAATGCGCTTGTTGCCGTATTTGGTCTTGCAGCTGCAACCCATGCATGCACCGAAGCCGCAGCCCATGCGCTCCTCAAAGGAAAGCTCACCCGGGGCATCGATTTTGTTGTAAACGGCGCGGAGCATAGGCTCCGGTCCGCAGGTGTAGTAATAAGAACAGGAAAGATCCTCCACGTCGGTGACAAAGCCCTTGATACCCGCGGATCCGTCCGCCGTGGTGACCGTGACCTTGAGACCGAGGTTGCGGAAATCATCGGCAAGAATGACCTCCGATGCGGTGTTGAAACCGAGAATAATACGGGGCTTGATGCCGCGCGCAACGAGAGTCTTGGCAAGGCCGAAGATGGGCGGGCAGCCAACACCGCCGCCGATGAGCAGTGGCGCATCTCCCGCGCAATCCGGATCGAAGCCGTTGCCGAGGGGCAGCAGCACGTCAAGGCACTCGCCGGGAGCCATATGGGACATCTGCTCAGTGCCGCGGCCAACCACCTTGTAGAGAATGGTAACGCTCTCCTTATCCCAGTCACACACCGAGATGGGGCGGCGCAGATACTTGCCCGCAAGAGCGATATTCAGAAACTGTCCGGGCTTCAGCTCGCAGGATACGCCAAGCCGCATCCGCCATACCGTCGCAGTCAGCGCCCGGTTTTCCAGGATGGGACAAACTACATTTTTCACAGCCGTTTCTCCTTTTTCAAAGCATGCTTTCGGGAACAAATCCCGCCTCAGACCAAGCGATATCTCCATCCACCGCCGTAAGCATCACGCGGCCGAAAACACCGCGTCCCGCAAAGGGCGAGGATTTTCCGGCGCTGCGGAAGTCCGCCGTGTTCACAGGAGCCAGGGGATTTGGGTCAAACACGGTGAAGTCCGCCGGTGCACCCACCTCGATATCGGTGCCAATGCCGAAGATACGCTTCGCATTGTCGTGAAGCAGCGCCATCATGCGGCGCTTGGTAAGCAGGCCGGGACGGACAAATTCCGTGTACATCACCGGAAGCGCGGTCTCAAGACCCACAACACCCATGACGCTGTTGCGCAGGCCACCGCTCTTTTCCTCGGCAGAATGAGGGGCATGGTCAGTGGCGATCATATCGATAGTTCCGTCGAGAATGCCTTCGATGAGCGCCTCCCGGTCGCGTTCGGCGCGGATGGGCGGATTCATGCGGAAGGAGCCCTCATCCTTGAGGCTTGCATCGGTAAAGACAAGATAGTGCGGCGCCGTCTCACAGGTGACGGGCAGGCCTTCGCGCTTGGCCTCCCGGATGATGGCGACGCTCTCCTTGGTGGAAATGTGACAGACGTGGTACTGCGCGCCGGTGCGGCGCACAAGCTCGATATCCCGACGGATCATCTCCCATTCGCTCTCCGAGGAGATGCCGGGGATCCCGTGGGCGGCAGCATATTCGCCGTCGTGGATCGCTCCGTCGGGTGCGCCGACCTCGCAGTGGGCACAGACGGGCTTTCCAATCGCCTTTGCCCGGCGCAGCGCTTCCTCCATCAGGCCTTCGGACTGCACGCCGCTTCCGTCATCGGAATAACCGAAGACCAGCGGCGCAAGTCCCTCCATGTCGGAGAGCTTCTCCCCCGCCCGTCCGGCGGTGATGGTGCCGTAGGGCAGTACGTGCACGGAGGCATCCCGGCGGATGACGGAAAGCTCGGCCTCCAGAGTCTCCGGGGCATCGGGAGCCGGCTTGAGATTGGGCATGGCGCAAACGGTGGTGTAGCCGCCGCGGGCCGCGGCCGCCGTCTCGCTCTTGACCGTCGCCTTATAAGAAAAACCCGGCTCACGCAGATGCACATGCACATCGGCAAAACCGGGAAAA
>JAFYLV010000155.1 GCA_017556885.1 Clostridia bacterium
GGATGGGGCTGGCCGTTATAGGTGGCGATAAAGTTGGAACGGGGCTGATGTCTGCAGGGCATGGTGTGGAAGGCGGTCAGGATCTCGGATCCGTCAATACCCTGCCACATGAAGGTGTCGTGAGGCATACGGTTGTACTCGTTCCAGCTGATCTTGGAGGTGATGAAGCAATCAACGCCGCTCTTTTTGAGGATCTGGGGCAGAGCGGAGGAGTAACCGAAGACGTCAGGCAGCCACAGAATGTGGTTCTCGCGCCCGAATTCCTCGCGGAAGAAGCGCTTGCCGAGCATCAGCTGGCGGACAAAGCTTTCACCGGAGGTCATGTTGCAGTCGGCCTCGACCCACATAGCGCCCTCGGGCTCAAAGCGACCCTCGGAAATGCGGTCCTTGATCTTTTCGTAAAGCTCGGGATAGTCCTCTTTGATGAAGGCATAGAGCTGAGGCTGACTGGAGGAGAAGAGATATTCGGGATACTGCTCCATAAGCTCGGTAACGGTGGAGAAGGAGCGGCAGGCCTTGCGGCGAGTGTGGCACAGACGCCACTTCCAGGCAACGTCGATGTGGGTGTGGCCGATGCAGTGCACGGTCACATCGCTGCCGGCAAAGCGGTCATAGAAATCCTTCTGGATCGCCTGACGTGCACGCACAACGCTGGCGAGGAACGCCTCGGAACCGGGGGCGCGGAAATCGATGATATCACACACGCTGATAAGGGCACGCAGCTCCTCGTCGCGAATGCCATCATAGGGCTCGGGATACTGGGCGGCCTCAAGACCGACCTTCAGGTCGTAATACAGACCCTCGACCTCACGGCGGATGCCGGAGAGGGTGGGAACAAAGACACAGTCACAGGCTTCGAGTCCGGACCAACCCTCGCAGATGATCTCATAGTTCTCGCCGGCTACACCGCAGGGGGAGAGGAGAATGTCGCAGTGGTTGGTGTCAAGCGCCTGCTTGATATGGCCGTTGACAAAGACGATAAACTGGGGATTGCGGGCATTCCAGCGGTTCTCACGGCCTGTAATGATATTAAGATTTACGGGAAGGCCGGCAAGATGCTCCGGCACGGAAAGACGGACGCGGAAGGTCTGGTACACGTCGCGCTCAAGAGCCCAATGTTCGATCTTGGGGTTGAAAGGACGGAAATCAAGCTCAGCGGCAGAATCGACGGTGGGGCACTCGGCATCTGCGATGGCTACGTCTGTGATGGTTTCGGGGAAGATATAGATAAGCTGTTCGAGATCCTGCAGGATTCTGGAAATCTTCTGTTCTTCCATACGGTAGGTGCTCATATCGGTTTCCTCTCTGTTTTAAAAATAGCAGCGTGGATGCGGACCGGTTTAAGGTCCGCACCCGCGCTGCAAATTGATTTTATTTGGAGAATTTCAGCTCGCCCTTGAGATAGACGGCGGAGACGTCGATATTCTGATCGAAGAAGAGGATATCAGCCTGATAGTCGGCGGCAATACGGCCCTTGTTGGTCATGCCCATGACGCGGGCGGGGGTGGCACTCGCCATACGGACGGCCTGGGTGAGGGGCACGTCGGCAAGCTCGACCATGTTGCGAACCAGACGGTTGGTGGTGGCAATGGAGCCGGCAAAGGCGGTGCGGTCGGGCAGCTTTGCAACGCCGTCCTCGATGATGACGGGATTGCCGTTCTTCTTGCTGCCGATGATGCTTTCCTTCACATCGGTACCGGCGGGACGCAGAGAGTCGGTGATGAGGCAGATGTGCTGGGCGCCCTTGGTCTGGTAGATGAGACGCAGACAGTCCTCAGGCAGGTGGCAGCCGTCGGCGATGATCTCAACGTCGCACTCATCCATCAGATAACCGGCCTCGACCATACCTGCATGACGGAAGGCATTGATGCGGCGGCAGCCCTGCATGGCGGAATAGAAGTGAGTCAGCAGGGTAAAGCCGTTCTCAAAGGCCTCGAGACCCTGGCAGCACTCTGCATCGGTGTGACCGGCGGAAGCAACGATACCGCGGCGGCGCAGCTCACGGCCGAGGGCCAAAGCGCCGGGAAGCTCGGGAGCGATGGACCAGCGGACGATCTCGTCGGACCAGGAGAGGATCTCGTTATACTCCTCGGGCTTGGGATCACGGATGTAACGGGGATCCTGCGCGCCTTTGTTTGCCATGCTGAAATAGGGGCCTTCCAGATGGAGACCGTGGAGATATGCACCGTCGTGGGGAGTGTATTTAGCCTTCTTGAAGGTCTCCAGGGAGAGCTTCAGCTCCTCATTGGTGCTGGTGAGGGTAGTGGGGACAATGGTGGTGGTACCAAAGCAGAGATGGGTGCGGGCAGCGCCGTGGAAGGACTCCACGTCATTGTCCATATAGTCGTATCCGCCGCCGCCGTGGGTGTGGATATCGATGAAGCCGGGAGAGACGTACATGCCGCCGGCATCCACGGTCTCATGTGCGCCGAGCGCGCCGGGCTCACCGGTGCCGACCTCGCGGATGATGCCGTCCTCAAAGACAACATATCCGTCCTTGAGCATACGGAAAGGGGTGATGACCTTACCGTTTTTGATCAGTGTTACTGCCATGGTGGTTTCCTCCGATTATTCGAATTTGGATTTATCTGCCCAAAGTCCGAGGGCGGGATTTTCAATAAAGAAGATCTCCTCGCCGTCGGGCAGGGTGTTGTAACCGTTATGAAGCTTGGTGGGATCGTAGCGCTTTGCGGCCTCCGCGTAGTCCTCCCAGCCAAAGCCAACGCCTTCGATCTCCTCGCGGGAGAGATGGGTGGTGCAGTAGGTGATGGAGAAGCGATCGTCGGAGGAGCCGTGCACGAGGTGTGCCGCGACGGACTGGTTCTTCTGCAGCTCCTCTTCCTTGCGGAAAAGATCCAGGATGTGCTCGCGTCCCGTGTAACCGAATTTGCGGATAAGACGGTCGTTTTCCGCATCCTCGCC
>JAFYLV010000156.1 GCA_017556885.1 Clostridia bacterium
CATCGGCCGTGCCATGGAGGCACTGACACAGGATTTTCCGGAGTTTTTCTGGCTTTCCGGCGGATGGCAGTGGCAGGCAACGTATAAGGGAAGTGTGGGTGATATAACCGTCACCGTGGAATTCCGGGATTACTGGAATGACGGAAGCAATAAACGGCAGCGCATCGCGACGGTCATGAATCAGGCAAAGTCGGTGGCAAACGCTGCCATGCAGCGCTCCACCCACTATGAGCGGCTGAAATATATCCATGACTGGATCTGTCAGAACACCACATACAACTACGATGCCTACGGAACCAGCGGCAGCGAGAACCGGCCGGCGGAACATTTGCAGGCCTATTCGGCATACGGCGTGTTTGCAAAGAAAACGGCGGTGTGTATGGGATATTCCATGGCCTATAAGCTCATCGCCAATATGTGCGGCTATACCTGCGAGTATGCCCGAGGTGAAGCCGGCGGAGACAGTCACGGCTGGAACTACGTTACCCTCAACGGCAATAGCTACTGGGTCGATGTCACCTGGGACGACAGAGATGGTAATATGGGTGGAGCCGTCTGCCGATACACGTATTTCATGGTTTCATCCAAGTATTTTTACCGGGATCACACCCTCAAAACGCAGTATTTTGCCGCTCCGATCTGTAATGACGATTCCATGGATTATTTCCATCGGTATGGCGGCAATTTTACCGAGTACAATTTCACTGCAATCAATGCGAGCGTAAAGAAACAGATTGCCGCAGGAGATCTCGTGCATCTTCGATTTGAGGATCGCCAGCTTATGGATATGGCGGTGGATTATCTTTTCGGAGAACCTAAGCATTGGCGGCAACTGGAGGTCGGGGCCTGCAAAAATGTGACCTATTACCACGACTATGAGCAACTGGTTATATCGATGAGATTCAACAGATGAGAGATACCGCGCCCTTCGGAGAAGTCCGGAGGGCGCGGTTCTGCCTTTCTTGGGCAAAATGATTTTTCTCCCGGATACGGTTGCGAAAAAGGAGAAAATTTGATAAAATAAACAGAGAATTTGCCTATATAAGGGAAAAGAGAAGAAGCATGAGTGCCGAACGTTTAAGATATACCGAAATTGCAGATGCATTGGCGGCGGAAGAGGCTGTTTATCAGCGGCTTGCCTCCATTTCCGGGACGCATTACGCCTTTGTGGACACCTACGGATGTCAGCAGAATGAGGCTGACAGTGAGTTTATCCGCGCCTGCGCGCTGCGTATGGGCTATACCCTCACTGACGACCCCATGCAGGCGGAGCTTATTGTTGTCAACACCTGTGCCGTGCGCGACCACGCCGAGCGCAGGGTGCTGGGAAACGTCGGCGCTATGAGCCGGGCAAAGAGGGAGCATCCGGATCTCATCATCGTGGTGGCGGGCTGTATGGCCAGCCGCCCCGAGGTGCAGGAACGCCTGAAAAAGAGCTTCCCCTACGTTCGCGTCGTTATGTCCACCAACAACCTGCACCGCCTTGCCGAGGATGTATGGCAGGCTATGTCCACGGGCAAGCGCGTTTATGATACCGACAATTCCTGCGACCGTGTGGTGGAGGAGCTGCCCCGCGACCGGGACCGTTCCCTGCGGGCGTGGGTGCCCATCATGTATGGCTGCAACAATTTCTGCACCTACTGCATCGTCCCCTACGTGCGGGGACGGGAACGCAGCCGTCTGCCGGAGGACGTCATCCGTGAGGCGCAGGAGCGCATCGGTGCCGGTGCCGCGGAGATCGTTTTGCTGGGGCAGAACGTCAACTCCTACGGCAAGGATCTGGATATCGGTTATGATTTTTCCGATCTTCTTGCGGCGATCGCCTCCCTTCCGGGGGATTTTCGTCTGCGTTTTGTTACCTCGCATCCCAAGGATGCCTCCCGCCGGCTCATCGATACCATGGCAGCATATCCGAAAATCTCGCCGGCGCTGCATCTGCCTTTCCAGTCGGGCAGTGACCGGGTGCTCAAAGCGATGAACCGCGGTTACACCGCGGAGGAATACCTCGCGATCATCGACTATGCCCGGGAGAAGATCCCGAATATCGTTCTCACCGCTGACGTTATCGTCGGATTCCCCGGCGAGACGGCGGAGGATTTTGAAAAGACCTACGAACTGGTCGAACGGGTGGGTTTTGAAAGCCTGTTTACCTTCATTTTCTCTCCACGTGACGGCACTCGTGCTGCCAAAATGGAAGATCCCGTTCCGGCAGAGGAAAAATCCCGCTGGTTTGACCGGCTGGTGGAGCTGCAGGGGCGCATCTCCTGCGAGCTGCACGAGGCGCAGGTGGGCAAGGAGTTTGACGTGCTCATCGAAGGCCCCTATCACGGACGGCAGGGCGGCACCGCCGCCCGCACGCCGGGAAACCGGCTGGTGCTGCTGCCGGGTGAACATACCCCGGGAGAGACCCTGCGGGTGCGCATTACCGGCGCAACCATGAGCGCCCTCATCGGAGAGACCATCTGAAAGAAAAGGAGTGACTGCAATGGCCGGATTTACCCCCATGATGCAGCAATATCTGGATATCAAGGAGCAGTACCCCGATACGCTGCTTTTCTACCGTCTCGGTGATTTCTACGAGATGTTTTTTGACGATGCAAAGCTTGCCTCCAAGGAACTGCAGCTTACGCTCACCGGACGCGACTGCGGTCAGCCGGAGCGTGCTCCCATGTGCGGCGTACCCTATCATGCCTGCGAGGCCTATATTGCCCGGCTGGTCAAGCGGGGCTACAAGGTGGCCATCTGCGAGCAGATCGAGGATCCGGCAAAGGCCGTAGGCATCGTCAAGCGTGATATCGTGCGCATCATCACCCCCGGTACGGTGCTGGAGGGATCGATGCTGGAGGAGAAGGAAAATAACTTCCTGGCAAGTGTATATATGAACGAGCGCGGCGGTGCCGTCTGCTTTGCGGATGCCTCCACCGGCGCGGCCTATGCCTGCTTTGCCGAAGGTGCAGACGCGGCGGAGCATCTGCGGGATGAGATCGCCCGCTATGCCCCCAGGGAGATCCTGCAGAACGCTGTGGCGGCGGAATGCCATGCCCTGCGGAAATATTTTGAGGATCGCTCGGACGTTAAGCCCGAGACCCGCCCGGAGGCGGATTTTGACGAGGAGGATGCCCGGACGCGGGTGAGCCTCCGCTTCGGCGCGGAGCTTTGCGAGCCCGGACGGACGGATGTCCGCATTCTGCAGGCGGCAGGTGCGCTGCTTGCCTATCTGCAGCTGACGCAGAAGGGTGCGATGGAGCAGCTCAACCATCTTTCCGTGTATGCCCGGGACAGCTTCCTGACGCTGGACGTTACCGCACGCCGCAATCTTGAACTTTCGGAGACCATGATGCGCCGGGAACACCGTGGCAGCCTTCTCTGGGTGCTGGATAAGACCAAGACCGCCATGGGCGGCCGTCTGATGGCTCGTTGGGTGGAAAGCCCGCTGACCAATCCTGCCGCCATTCTGCGCCGGCATGCGGCGGTGGAGGAGATGTTTGAAAACACCGTTGCCCGCAAGGAGACCGCCGAGGTTCTCAAGGGCATCTACGATATGGAGCGCCTGACCAGCCGCATCGTGTACGGCTCTGCCAATGCAAGAGACCTGCTCAGTCTACGGGATGCGCTGGCACAGCTTCCTGCGCTGCGTGAGCAGATTTCCCGTCTGCAGGCGCCCCTGTGGCAGGAGCTTCTTTCCCGGATCGATCCGCTGGAGAATCTCTGTGCGCACATTCGGGATGCCATCCGTGAGGATCCCCTGCCGGCGATCACCATCCGCGAGGGCGATATGATCCGCGAGGGCTACAATGAAGAGGTCGACCGCCTGCGCGGACTTCTGAAGGGCAGCACCGATCTTATGGCGGAGATCGAGAGCCGCGAGCGCGAGCGTACCGGCATCCGCACCCTTAAGGTGAGCTACAACAAGGTTTTTGGCTATTATATCGATATTTCCAAGTCCTTCCTGGATAAAGTGCCGCCGGAATACGTCCGCAAGCAGACGCTGGTCAACAACGAGCGCTTTATCACCCAGGAGTTGAAGGATCTGGAAAACGAAGTTTTCAATGCCAAGGACCGCATCAACGATCTGGAGTACGAGCTCTTTGATGCCGTGCGCCGGGAGGCGGCGGACGCGGTGCTTGCACTGCAGGAAACCGCGGCGGCGGTGGCGGAGACGGACGTGCTCATCTCTCTGGCCGAGGTCGCCCGCGAGAACAATTACGTCCGTCCGGATATCGATATGTCCGATACCCTTTCCATCACCGGCGGACGGCATCCCGTGGTGGAGAAGCTTCTCAAGGGAAGCCGCTTTGTGCCAAATGATGCCCTGCTTGACTGCCGCGATAACCGCGTTGCGGTCATCACCGGTCCCAACATGGCGGGTAAATCCACCTATATGCGGCAGATCGCCTTAACGGTCATCATGGCGCAGATGGGCGGCTTTGTGCCGGCCCAGAGCGCCCGCATCGGTGTTGTGGATCGCATTTTCACCCGCATCGGTGCCTCCGACGATATGGCTGCCGGACAGTCCACTTTTATGGTGGAGATGGTAGAGGTGGCAAATATTCTCAAGGAGGCGACCTCCCGCAGCCTGATCATTCTCGATGAGATCGGCCGCGGCACATCCACCTACGATGGCATGAGCATCGCCCGGGCGGTGCTGGAGTACACGGCGGATAAAAAGCGGCTCGGCGCAAAAACCGTCTTTGCCACCCATTATCACGAGCTGACCGCGCTGGAGGCCACCGTGCCCGGCGTGAAGAACTATAATATCACCGTCAAAAAGCGCGGTGACGATATCACCTTCCTGCGGAAGATCGTCCGCGGCGGAGCTGACCGAAGCTACGGCGTGGAGGTCGCAAAGCTTGCGGGCATCCCGAATGCCGTCATCAACCGCGCAAGGGAGATCCTTGCGGAGCTGGATGCCGGACGCGGGGCGGAGCCGGTGGCCTATGCGACCGCGGCGGAGCCCGGCCTGCAGACGGGACTTTCCGGCGGCGAGGCCGAGGCCCTCTGCCGGGAGATCGCCGCCATCGAGGCGGATACCCTGACCCCCATTGAAGCACTCAACCTCATCTATCAGCTGGCCGAAAAGGCAAAGCAGATCGGATAAGAAAGGATAAACCATGCCGAGGATCGAAAAACTTTCCCCCCATCTGGCGGACCTGATCGCCGCGGGCGAGGTGGTGGAACGCCCCGCCTCCGTGGTCAAGGAGCTGGTGGAAAATGCCATCGACGCCGGGGCAAAGTCCGTCACGGTGGAGCTTGTGCGCGGCGGAATGGAGGAGATCTCCGTTACCGACGACGGCTGCGGCATGTCCCGCGAGGACGCCCGCACCGCCTTTCTGCGCCATGCGACGAGCAAGCTGAAGTCCGAGCGCGATCTTGCGGCTATCGGTACTCTCGGCTTCCGCGGCGAGGCGCTTGCCGCCATTTCTGCCGTGTCCCGGGTGGAACTGACTACCTGCGAGACGGGGGCGGAGCTTGGCTCCTTTCTCTATCTCGAGGCCGGTGAGATCCGGGAGGAGGAAGAGGTAGGCTGCCCGGAGGGAACCACCATCCGCATCCGCGAGCTTTTCTACAACACCCCGGCCCGTCTGAAATTTGTCAAAAAGGATGCCTCTGAAGGCTCTTATGCCTCTGCGGCGGCGGAAAAGTGCGCCCTTGCCCATCCGGAGGTGGCGGTGACCCTCATTCGTGAAGGGGTGGAGATCTTCCGTACCCCGGGCGACGGGGATCTGTATTCCTGCCTGTACTGCCTATACGGCGCGGACTTTGCCAAGGGGCTTCTGCCTGTGGA
>JAFYLV010000157.1 GCA_017556885.1 Clostridia bacterium
CTTGAGCATCTCCTTGCGGCGATCGCCAAAGCCGGGAGCCTTGACAGCGACGCAGGTGAAGGTCCCGCGGAGCTAGTTGACGATGATGGTGGAGAGAGCCTCGCCCTCAACATCCTCAGCGATGATGAGCAGCTTGCGGCCGGACTGAACGATCTGCTCCAGCAGGGGAAGGATCTCCTGGGTGTTGCTGATCTTCTTGTCGGTGATGAGGATGACGGGATCGTCGATGACGGCCTCCATCTTATCGGAATCGGTGATCATGTAGGGAGTGATGTAGCCGCGGTCGAACTGCATACCCTCGACGATCTCGCTGTAGGTCTCGGCGGTCTTGGACTCCTCGACGGTGATAACGCCGTCGTTGGAGACCTTCTCCATGGCCTCGGCGATGAGGGCGCCGATCTCTTCGTTGCCGGAGGAGATGGCGGCGACGCGGGCGATGTCGTTGCTGTCCTTGACCTTGACGGAGTTGGCCTTGATGGCCTCAACGGCAGCGGCAACAGCCTTGGAGATGCCCTTCTTCATGATCATGGGGTTGGCACCGGCAGCAACGTTCTTCATGCCCTCGCGAATCAGAGCCTGGGCAAGCAGGGTTGCGGTGGTGGTACCGTCGCCGGCGACATCGTTGGTCTTGGTGGCGACTTCCTTGACGAGCTGAGCGCCCATGTTCTCAAAGGGATCGTCAAGCTCGATCTCCTTGGCAATGGTCACACCGTCGTTGGTGATGAGGGGAGCGCCGAACTTCTTGTCGAGGACAACGTTGCGGCCCTTGGGACCCATGGTGACCTTGACGGTATCGGCAAGCTTATCTACGCCGCGGCCGAGGGCACGGCGGGCTTCTTCATTATAAAGCAGTTCCTTGGACATTGTTTGTTACCTCCAGTGTAAAATCAGTCAACGATGGCGAGAATGTCGCCCTGCTTGACAACGAGGAGCTCCTCGCCGTCGATCTTGACTTCGGTGCCGGAATACTTGCTGGTGATGACGTGGTCACCGACCTTGACTTCCATCTTGACGACTTCGCCGTCCACCATGCCGCCGGGGCCGACAGCCACGACCTCAGCAACCTGGGGCTTCTCCTTGGCAGAGCCGGTGAGAATGATACCGCTCTTGGTGGTCTCTTCGCTCTCGACCATCTTCAGAACGACGCGATCGCCTAAAGGCTTCAGTTTCATTATAATTGTCCTCCTTAAGGTTGTTTTCTGTAGAGATGTTTTAGCACTCGAGCGCTCCGAGTGCTAACGCAGTATATGATACCCCCAAATCCTTCCAAATACAATCCCCGTCTCCGGCAGTCTCACGGGGTTGCTTTTTGAATTTGGGGAATTTTCATTTTGTTTCTTTTATTTGCTCTTGTTTTCTCTCGTTATCTCCCGTTTTCTCATATTTCGGTTCTCATCGAAATACATGTACAGGCAACTTTTTATCATTCCGTTGTAGATCTTGCGTCTTTTTGTCGCTTTGCGGCCGAAATTGCGCTCAAATTCTTCGTCGCAGGTGACCACATACCGGTCAAGATCCGGACAGTTTTCCGTCCGGCGGCCGAGGGTACGGCAAAGCTCCGCCGCCGTATCGGCATCGAGCAGGCGCTCGCCGTAGGGCGGGTTGGTGATGAGCACGCCGGGGTCGGGGGTGAAATCGTGCACGTCGATCCGGCGGACGGACACGCCCTTTACCCGGGCAAGACGGGCATTTTCCTCGGTGCGCAGCACCATTTTCGGGTCAATATCGCTGCCGTAAAGCTCCAGCGGTATATCGAGGATCCGCGCAGCAGCGGCCTCGCGGGCCTCTTTCCAAAGGGCAGGAGGCAGGAAGGCATAGCGCTCGCCGGCAAAGGAACGGTAAAGGCCGGGCGCGCGGTGGGTGGCGCGGAAGGCCGCCTCGATGAGCAGCGTTCCCGAGCCGCAAAAAGGATCGTACAGGGGGCGGGAGCCGTCAAAGTGGGAAAAATCCGCAATGGCTGCCGCCAGGGTCTCGCTGATGGGGGCATCACCCGCCACGGCGCGGTATCCCCGCTTGTGCAGGCCGTCGCCGGTGGTGTCGAGATAGATGGAAGCCTCATCCTTTAAAAGATGGAAGCGCAGGGTGTAGCGCGCGCCGGTCTCGGGCATCCAGGAGGTATGATAGGCCTCTTTGAGACGATCCGCCACCGCCTTTTTGATGATGGACTGGCAGCTGCGCTCGGAGAAGAGCTTGGAGGACACGGTGTGTCCCACCACGATAAAGGCCGCATCGCGGGGCAGAAAATCCTCCCAGCGGACGGCGCGCACGCCGTCAAAGAGTTCCGTGAAGGTCTCCGCCTTAAAACGGGCGGCAAGGATCATGACGCGCTCGGCGCAGGCAAGGCCGACGTTTGCCTTGGCGATACCCGCAGGGTCGCCATCAAAAAGCACGCGGCCGTTCTCTCCCGTTACGTTCTCAAAGCCCATCCGGCGAAGCTCTGCCCCGACGGGGCCTTCCAGACCGAAATGGCAGGGCGCGCAAAGTCGCAGTTTCATGGATATCTCTTCTCCTTACAGTTTACGGTAGCTTGGGGCAAAAGCCCGGGTCTGCCGGCACTGGGCAGACCCGGAACTTGGGGTTCTTATTTTTCCTCCAGGCGGAAAAGCTCGCCCTGGCCGGGAGCCAGCCACAGCTCCAGCGTGACGGCACCCGTTTCGGGATCGATCTTCTCCTCGGTGGGAACTTCGGCGCCGTCCAGACGGTAGGACCAGGTTTTTTGCGCCTTTTCATACCAGATCTGCAGCAGCACGGAATCCCGCACGGAGGTGTTGACAAAGAAGACGTGGGTCTCTCCCGTGTCCTTATGGGTAAAGGTACTGACCAGCACGTGAGGATCCTCCGGTCCTTTGAGCACCGTGAGGGCACGGATGTGCTCATCATGCTCAAACGCAGGCTCCTCTTCATGCGGCGGTGCGGGGAAATGGGTGACCTTTTCGCAATCCAGACGCAGGAAGCGGCTGCCCCAGCGGCCCAGAAGCTCGCGGTTGACATCCCGGATAAATCCGTACATGGGGGTGCGCTCACCCCACCAGTTGATGGGGCCGAGGCGGTAGTTGCTCTCTCCTCCGCCGCCGAGACGGGGGGTGTCCAGCGTAAAGTAAGAAATGGCCTTGGCACCGTAGGCAAGAGATGCATTGACCTGGAAGCGGATATCGTTATAGGTCTCCGGGCAGTAGGTGAAGTGGGGCACGGAGCAGACGATGGTCCACATATCGATGCCCGTTGCCTTCGCGGCCTCCATATTGCTGCGGATGGTGTACCAGTAGTTGGGGTTGCACCATTTGCCGTCGGACACGGCGCCGTAGTGGTCAAAGGTCAGAAAACCGACACCGCTCTCCTTTGCAAACTGTTCCAGGTATTCACGGTAGGTATCAAAGCGCAGCTTCTTCTCCACACCGATGTAATGGGGTTTCTGATTGATAAAAGGCTCCTTGCCCGTCTCCTCCCGGACGATACGGGCGCTGTCGATACAGGGCTCATAAGCCTGCCAGCCGGGCTCGTCAAGAATGCCAAAGGCATAGACCGCAGGATGGTCGGCATAGTCCCGGGCCGCGGCACGGACATTTTCCCTGTATTCCGGCGGCAGATGACCGCCCTCGGGCGGCTGGTCCTTGCTCAGCCCGTAGGAGTAGAGCATGACGCGGGGGTCCTCGAGGATAACATCAATATCATTCTCATAGCACCAGTCCAGCAGCTCCCGGGTCTTTTTGACACCCTCGGGGGTGGGAGCATCGGCACCCAGCAGCAGACGGGTAAAATATGCATCCTTCCAGTCGGCCTTTTCCCGGTCGCCGGCAATGGCGGCATGGGCGCGGCCGCACCAGAAGTAGATGGGGAAGGTCGTTCTGTTGTATTCAGCCATTTTTTCTACCTCACGATCCGATGAAGTTCTCCCTGACCGGGGGAAAGCCAGAAGCAACTGTTCTTCAGGCGGGCGGGCTTGCCGTCCTCCGAGGCAACAACGGTGTATTCCCGTCCGAGGGAATCGTAGCGGTGCACCTCACGGGCATTTTCAAAAGTGACGGAAAGGGCAATGGACGCCTTGGGGTTTGCGTTGGCGATAAAGACATAGCTTTCGCCCGTGGCGATCTCCCGGAACTCGGAAACAACCACATGCTGACGGGGCAGTCCGCGCACCACAGAGATCGCATAAACATTCTCGTTCGGGGTAAAGGGTTTGACATTCATGCGGGGCAACGGACGCTGATATGTGTAAGGAACAATGGGGAAATGGGTGACGCGCACCGGCTCAAAGCCCATAAACTTGTCCCCAAAGCGGGTATGCAGCTCCCGGCAGGCGGTGGAAAGCGCATCGTAAACGGGGGTCTTTTCTCCCCACCAGTTCAAAGGCGCCTCCGAATAGTTTGTCTCCTTGGTGTTGCAGTTCGACGGTGACTGCAGGGTAAAGAAGGATATCTCCTTTGCACCGTAGGCAAGGGCCATGGAGATCTGGAAGCGGAAATCCCCCAGCTCAAGGACGCGGCGGTCAAAATGCTTGCTTGCGAGGACAGTGTGCCATATCTCTGCGCCGCACGCCTTTGCCACGTCGTACTGGCACTGCAGAACGTGCCAGTAATCCTCGTGGACGCGGTCGCCCTCGAGGCACTGGGCATAGAAATCCTGCGAGAGGATGCCGGATTTGGAATCCTCCAGGAACTTTTTCAGGTAAACATCGTAATCCCGCACGCCGGTATTGGCAAGGAACCGGGGATAGTAGGGCAGCAGATTGATGTAGCCCTCTTTTCCGGTCTCCTCCTTTGTAATGCGGGACGCGGCGCACATGGCATCATAGTCACCTTTTCCGGGTTCATCGCCTACGTAATAGCAGCAAACCGCCGGCAGATGCCCGTAATCGGCATGGCTTGCGCGGACGGCGGCACGGTAGGCCTCCTCGTCCAGCACGGCAACACCTTCGGCATCGCGGGTAAGGCAACTGCCGTGCATAACGCGGCCGTCGTTGAGCATGACGGCAAGACCGCGTGCCTCACAGGCGGCAAAAAAGGCGAGGGCCGCCTCTTTCTCCTCCGCAGCACCGGTCAGACAGGGGGACGGGACGAGGTTGATGCCCGCCTCCGCCACGGTATCCAGATATTCCTGCGTGTGAGCCGCAAGGGGCGGCGGACACCAGTAGGATACGGGATAACGGCTGTGTTCCATATTCCTTTTCCTCCCTTGGGGAAGTATACGTTTTCCGGAAGGGGGCGCGCGCCCCTCTCCCGGGCCTATTATACCTTATGGGTGCGGCAGATGTAAAGGCGGGAGGCATACTTTGTGCACTGAAATTATGTACGGATATGCTTCCGGAGTAGCCATTTTTCTTCTCCCGTGCTATACTTATGCTGTATCATTGTGTATGGGGAAGGATTTGTATGGCGATATTCTTTCAAAGCTTCGCGCGGCACTTCTCTCTGTACAATCTGATGGCTGCCCTGGGGCTTTGCACCGCCCTCATTTTCGCCCTCCGCCGTCTTACCGAAGGCGGCTTTGACGGTGCATCTTCCCGCCGCATCACCGTCGCGGCGACGGTTGCTTTTCTTGCGGGCGCTGCGGCTTCCAACGTCTTCAACTGGTTTGCGTATCCGGAACTTCTGTCCCTCCCGCTTTTCACCCGCATCCGCGCCGCGGGGATGACCTTTTATCCCGGCATGATCTGCGCGATCGCCCTTTTCGCCCTTCTTCTGCGGCTGCTTTCGCAACCCGTCCGCCGGGTGTTTTTTCTCACCGTCCCTGCCTTTCCCCTTTTTCACGGCATTGCGCGCATCGGCTGTCTTTTTGCCGGATGCTGCTACGGTCGGGAGCTGACGGCCGGCGCATTTTCCTTCCGTTTTCCCTACCCGGCGCTGGAATCGGTCTTTCTCTTTGCCCTTGTTTTTCTTCTCATCCGCCGGCGTCCGGCGCGCCCGCTCCTTGTTTACTGCACTGCATACCCCATCTTCCGCTTTTTCGCGGAATTTCTCCGGGGGGATGACCGGGGCGTACTCCTTCCCGGAATCCCTCTGAGCGTTTCCCAGCAGATCTCTCTTGCGATCCTCGCGGGAGTTCTTGTATACACGGCCATCTCTTATATCCAAGCCCATCTTCACTGTCACAGGAAAGGACGGTAACCTATTATGACCCGTAAACACATTCTCACCCTCTGTCTTTCCATTCTCCTGCTGGTCGCGGTGCTTCCCACAGCGCTGCTCGCCGCCGGTGATGCTCTCGGTTTTACCGGCACCGCTGACGGCACCGGCTGCGGCGCAGGCTCCCTCTCCCTTACCCTGCCCGAATACGTCTTTGCGGGAGATACCATCAGCGCCGCCATCTCCAACACCGGCGAGCTGGAGGGCGAGGTGACCTTCACTCCCGCCGGCAATCTTTCCCCCCTGCCGGATTACAGCATGATCTTCCTTGCCACCGGCGCGGGCAGCGGTACCGTTACCGCCGGCGGTTCTGTCAAGGGTTGTGCAAAGTCTGAAATACTCTCCGTCTCCGCCGCCACCACCGTCCTCGATACGGTCATCCAGCTTGAGACCTCCGTCACCACCTTGAAGGTCGGTGAGAGCCTTAAGCCCGTCTTCAGCTACAGCCGCACCGCGGAAAGCGATGCCGTACCCAACGTGGATGCCCTGTGGGCCTCTGCCCTGCAGAAGCTCGTCACCTACGAGCCCGTGCTGACGGTGACCGGTACCTCTGTTTCCGCATCCGGCGGCTCTCTTGCCGCGCTGGAGGCCGGCGTTTCCGTCGTTACCGCCACCGTTCCCGGCACGAACATTTCCACCTCCTTCTCCGTCAATGTCGTGGAGACCTCCGATGCCGTGCCCGTCACCACCCTTGCCGTGCAGTCTGCCGCCTCCATGAAGGTTGGCGACACCCTGACCATCACCCCCGTCTATGCTCCCGCAAATGCCACCAATGCCGGCGGTACCTGGACCCTCTCCAAACAGAACGTCGTCTCCGTTTCCGGCAACACCTTCACCGCCCTTTCTGCTGGTAAGGTCACCGCAACCTATATCCTTGCCGACAGCACCAAGTCCGCCTCCTGCGTCATCACCGTTGTCGCCGGCGGCCCCATCGCCGTCTCCGGCGTGAGCCTGCCCAACGAAAAGCACATCAAGGTCGGCGATAAACTCACCCTTACCCCCTCCTTTGTTCCCTCCAATGCCTCCAACCAGAACGGCATGTGGCTTCTTTCCGCCGAAGGCATCGTCTCCCGCTACGGCAACGAGTTTACCGGCCTGAAGGCGGGTACCGTTAACGCCATTTTCCAGACGGAGGACGGCAACAAGGTCGCCACCTGCAAGATCGTCGTCTCCGGAAGCAACCAGATCACCCCCAGCATCACCGGCATCACGGCGGTTCGCATCGACAAATCGGACATCAGCTGGATCGGCGAGGAGCTTTCCCTGAAGGTGGATTCTACCTATGATGTCAGCTTCTCCGTCACACCTGCGGATGCCGACCGTTCCGCCCTCTCCTGGGCCAGCACCGCCCCTGAGGTTGCCACCGTGTACAACGGCACTCTCACCGCCATGGGCCCCGGCACCACAAAGATCACCGTATCCTTCAACGGCAAGGCGCTCGCCTCCTTTGACGTGACGGTGGAATAATTTTTCCCCACGGAGCAAAAAATACATGCTTGAAAAACTGGAGAGCCTCCGCGCCCGGTATGAAGACCTGCGCCGGGAGGCCGACGATCCCGAACTGTATAACGATCCCGTCCGCAGCCGCACCGTGCTTAAGGAGCAGAAGAGCCTGCGCCCCATCATGGAGATCTACGAGGCCTATCTGAAGGCCGAGGAGGACCGCAAGGGTGCAGAGGAGCTGCTTGCCTCGCGCCCGGATCCGGAGCTTCGCGAGCTCTGCGAAGAGGAGCTTGCCGCCGCGGAGGCGGAGCTTGCCCGTCTTTCCGATGCCCTGCGGCTGCAGCTTCTGCCCAGGGATGAAAACGACGACAAAAACGTCATTCTTGAGATCCGCGCCGGTGCCGGCGGCGAAGAAGCCGCCCTGTTTGCCGCTGTGCTTTTCCGCATGTACGGCATGTATGCCGATATGCAGGGTTGGACCTTCGAGCGCCTTGGCGCGGCAGAGACCGAGCTTGGCGGCTTCAAGGAAGTCAGCGTCCGCATCGAGGCCGACGGCGCCTATTCCCGCCTGAAGTACGAAAGCGGCGTTCATCGCGTGCAGCGCGTGCCCGAGACCGAGTCCTCCGGCCGCATCCAGACCTCCACCGTCACGGTCGCCGTGCTTCCGGAGGTGGATGAGGTGGACGTGGAGATCAACCCCTCCGACCTGCAGATCGACACCTACCGCGCCAGCGGCGCCGGCGGACAGCACGTTAACAAAACGGAGTCCGCCATCCGCATCACCCACCTGCCCACCGGCACAGTGGTGGAATGTCAGGACGAGCGCAGCCAGTTCAAGAACCGTGAGCGCGCCATGAAGATCCTCCGCGCCCGTCTCTATGAGGCCGAGCAGGAGCGTCAGAATGCCGCCCGTGCCAGCGAGCGCAAGTCCCAGGTGGGCACCGGAGACCGCAGCGAGCGCATCCGCACCTACAACTATCCCCAGGGCCGCGTCTCCGATCACCGTATCGGCCTGACCCTCCACAAGCTGGACAACATTCTCAACGGCCACATGGAAGAAGTGATTGACGCCCTCATCGCCGCCGATCAGGCAGCAAAGCTTGCCGCCTTCAGCGAACAATAATTGCAAAAAGAGGCTTGACCGCATTGAAAACCACCGTTTTTTCCGCAAAGGATACCGATAAGCTCGCCGCCGCGGGAGCACTGCTCCGTGCGGGCGGTCTTGTTGCCATTCCCACGGAAACGGTCTATGGGCTTGCCTGCTCCGCCTTCCGTCCGGAGGCCGTGGCCCGGGTTTTTGCAGCAAAGGGCCGCCCCTCCGACAATCCCCTGATCGTGCATATCTCCGACCTGTCCCAGCTCTCTCTGCTTTGGGATGAGATCCCTCCGGAGGCGCTGCGCCTGGCAGAGGCCTTCTGGCCGGGACCGCTGACCATGATCGCCCGCAAGCGCCCCGACGTACCCGCCGAGGTCACCGGCGGACTGGATACCGTGGCGGTGCGCTTCCCTGCCCATCCCGCCGCACAGGCGGTCATCAACGCCGCAGGTGTACCGCTTGCCGCTCCTTCCGCCAATCTTTCCGGATCTCCGAGCCCCACCTGTGCCGAGCATGTGCGCAGCGACCTTGACGGCCGTATTGAGATGATCCTCGACGGCGGTGCATGTGATTTCGGCGTGGAATCCACCGTGCTTGACCTCACCCGCCGCCCCTTTGCGGTGCTCCGCCCCGGCTCCGTCACACCGGAGATGCTGCGCGGCGTGCTTTCCGACGTCATTACCGATCCTGCGGTGCTCCGTCCCCTCGACCGCGGCGAAACTGCCCGTTCCCCCGGCATGAAATACCGCCACTACGCCCCGCAAAGCCCCGTCACCGCCGTCAGCGGACCGGGCTGCGGCTCGGCCGCCTATATCCGCACCCATCTGCCCGAGGGCGGCGCGGTGCTCTGCTTTGATGCGTTTCTTCGGGATTTCGCCCGCATTCCCAGCATCGCCTACGGCGCGGAGGACGATGCCGCCTCCCTCGCCCGCGGATTGTATGCCTCCCTGCGGTTGCTGGATCGGGAGGTGCACACCCACATTTTTGCCCAGTGTCCCCCTCTGTCGGAGGAATATCTCGCCGTCACCAACCGGTTGTGCCGCTCGGCGGGCTTCCGCATCATCCATGTGGACGAAAAGGGGGCAGAAATATGACCGTCATCGGGATCACCGGCGGCAGCGGCAGCGGAAAAAGTACCCTCTCCGCCCTGCTTTCCGAAGAACTTGATGCCCTTGCCCTCGACGCCGATAAAATCTACCACGAGCTTCTCGAAACCTCCGCCGATATGCGGGATGCTCTCGTTTCCGCCTTCGGTCCCGGCATTCTTTTTGAGGGAAAGATCTGCCGCAAGGCGCTTGCCGCCGTGGTTTTTGCCGACGAAGGCGCCCTCGCACAGCTCAATGCCATCACCCATCCCCGGGTGACCGACGAGATCGTGCGCCGCATGAAAGAAACAGACAAAGCCGTCTGCTCCATCGATGCTTTCGGTCTTATCCAAAGCGGCATGCACCGCATCTGCGACCATACGGTGGGCGTTCTTGCCGACCGGGATGTTCGCATCCGGCGCATCATGGCCCGCGACGGGCTGGATGAGGCCCGCGCCGCCGCCCGTATCGATGCCCAGGCACCGGAGGAATTTTACCGCACCCATTGCAACACCCTGCTTGTAAACAACGGCAGCGCGGAGCAGTTCCGTGAGGATTGCCGCCGTTTCTGCCGAAAACTTCTTGGAAAGGATACCATTGACCATGAGTGAGACCACTTCCCTGCGGGATACCCTGCTGTACCAGAAGAAAAACGGCTATGACGCTCTCTCCCCCGCCGAGATCGTCACCATGAACGACTACTGTGAGGACTACAAGGCATATCTCGATGCCGGCAAGACCGAGCGCGAGGCCTGCCGTGAGGCTGTCCGCCTTGCTGAAGCGGCCGGCTTCGTGGCCTATACCGGTCAGGAGCTCAAGCCCGGTGACCGCGTTTATGCCGTCAACAACGACCGCTACTGCATCCTGATGATCGCCGGTGCCGCCCCCCTTTCCGAGGGCTTCCGCCTCTCCGTCGCCCACATCGACAGCCCCCGTCTCGACCTTAAGAGTGTCCCCGTTTACGAGGATTCCGACCTTTGCATGCTTAAGACCCACTACTACGGCGGTATCCGCAAGTACCAGTGGGTGGCAACTCCTCTTGCCATGCACGGCACCGTCACCCTGCGCGACGGCTCCAGCGTGGAGATCTGCATCGGTGAGGAGGAGGGCGATCCCGTCTTCACCATCACCGATCTTCTGCCCCATCTCGCCCAGGAGCAGGGCCGCAAACCCCTCTCCGATGCCTATACCGGCGAAAATCTCAACGTGCTCGCAGGTTCTCTGCCCTATGCCGACGAGGACAGCGACCGCATCCGCATGACCTTCCTCTCCCTGCTGCACTCCACCTACGGCATCACCGAGCGGGATCTCATCACCGCCGAGATCTCCCTTGTGCCCGCCGGCCGCGCCCGCGACGTGGGCCTTGACCGCAGCCTCATCGGTGCCTACGGCCAGGATGACCGCGTCTGCGGCTATGCTGCCCTGCGCGCCCTGCTTGAGCAGAGCGGAACCCCCGAAAACAACCTTATCTGCATCCTCGCCGACAAGGAAGAGATCGGCAGCGAGGGCATTTCCGGCATGCAGAGCCAGTTCTTTGATGCCTTTGTGCGCCGCGTCTGCCACGCAGCCGGTGTTTGCGCCGACGGCTGCATCGCAAAGTCCCTCTGTCTTTCCGCCGACGTGGCCGCCGCCTACGACCCCAACTTCCCCGAGGCCTTTGAGAAGCGCAATTCCGCCCTTGCCAACTGCGGTGTCGCCCTGGTGAAGTTCACCGGTGCCCGCGGCAAGTCCGGCTCCAGCGATGCCTCCTCCGAGCTCTTCGCCCGCATTGCCGCCATCATGGACGAGGCCGGTGTCATCTGGCAGTCCGGCGAGCTGGGCCGCGTGGATCTCGGCGGCGGCGGAACGGTGGCAAAGTTCGTTGCCAACCGCAACATCCCCACCATCGACGTTGGTACCCCCGTGCTCTCCATGCACGCTCCCTTCGAGGTCACCGGCAAGCTCGACTGCTACATGACCTTCAAGGCCTTCGATGCCTTCAACCGCGCCAAATAAATGCAGAAGCTTCTCTCCCGCGTCCGCCGCTGTGCGGAGGACTACCGGATGATCGAGGCCGGCGACCGCATTGCCGTGGGGGTCTCCGGAGGCAAGGACAGCCTGTGCACCCTGCTTGCACTGCACGAAATGTCCAAGTTTTTCCCCGCTCCCTACACGGTGACTGCCATCACCGTCACCGGCTTCCCGGGGATGGATTTTTCCCCTGTGGCCAAGCTTTGCGAGGAGCGGGACATCCCCTACATCACCACCGATGCCGCCATCTACGACATCGTCTTTACCGAGCGGCAGGAGAAAAACCCCTGCAGCCTTTGCGCAAAGCTGCGGCGCGGGGCGCTCAACACCGCCGCGAAGGAGGCCGGCTGCAACAAGGTCGCCCTCGGCCACCATCTGGACGATGCCGTGGAGACCTATCTGCTTTCCCTCCTCCGCGAGGGCCGCATCTCCTGCTTCTCGCCCGTCACCTACCTTGACCGGACGGATATCACCGTCATCCGTCCCATGCTTTATCTCTATGAGAAGGACGTACGCGCCGCCGCCCGGCGAAACGACCTGCCCGTGGTGCACAACACCTGTCCGCGGGACGGAGAGAGCGACCGCGAAGAGGTCAAGGAGCTTTTGCGCACCCTATCCGGCACGGAAAAAGCCGTAAAGGAGCGTATTTTCGGCGCAATGCAGCGCTATCCGCTGCCCGGTTGGGCACCGGAACATCCGCCGCGTTCGCGGAAGGGCTCCATCCTTCCGCTGGAAGAATAACAAAACATACTTTTTTTGAGGAGGATCCCATCATGTGCAAGAAAGTCCGTGTCGCCATTATCGGCTGCGGCACCATCTCAAACTCCCATATCCGCGGCTACAAGGCCATCGAGGATAAGGTCGAGATCGCTTACCTCATCGACATCATCCCCGAGCGCACCGCACAGAAGGCAGAGAAATTCGAGCTGCCGAACGTCACCCATCTCACCGACTACCGCGAGATGCTCAAGGATCAGACTGTGGACTGCGTCTCCGTCTGCCTTCCCAACCACCTGCACGCCTCCGTCTCCATCGACTGCCTCCGCGCCGGCAAGCACGTTCTCTGTGAGAAGCCCGCTGCCATGAACTATGCCGAGGCTATGGAGATGAAGAAGGCCGCCGACGAGACCGGCAAGATCCTCAACATCGGCGTCGTCAACCGTTTCAACGCCGGCGTTGAAAACCTGCGCGAGCTGGTTCAGTCCGGTGAGCTTGGTGAGATCTATCAGATCTACTGCTCCTTCCGCAATTACCGTTCCATCCCCGGCATGGGCGGCTGGTTCACCACCAAGGCCCTCTCCGGCGGTGGCGCCCTCATCGACTGGGGCGTTCATTTCCTCGATCTCATCAACTATATCATTGATGCCCCCGCCATCAAGACCGTTTCCGCTGTCTGCCACTCCAAGCTTGCCAACCCCATGGAGAGCTACGTCTACCGCAACATGCACGCCGGTCCTCCCGATTATTCCGGCACCTATGACGTCGAGGAGTTTGTCACCGGTCTGGTCCGCACCGAAGGTCCCACCCTTACCCTGAACGGCGCCTGGGCGCAGAACATCGACGAGGCTGCCATGTTCGTTGAGTTCATGGGCACCAAGGGCGGCGCAAAGCTGAAGTATTGCGACCATTATACCGTCTACACCACCCGCGACGGCGAGTTGGTCTCCGAGACTCCTGATTTTGAGATCCCCGACATGTTCCACAAGGAGATCGCCTGCTTTGTCGACAGCGCTATGAAGGGCGAGCATATCCGCTCCAACATCGACGAGATCCTCACCACCGTTCAGCTCATGGATGCCATCTACGCCTCCGCCGAGTCCGGCCGTGAGGTCGTCGTTACCGAGTAAGCGCAGCCATGAAGCTTCTTTTTGCATCCGATATCCACGGCGACGCCAAGGCTTGCGCGGCAGTGCTTGCCCGGGCGGAGGTCGAAGGCGCCGAGCGCATCATTCTGCTCGGTGATCTGCTCTACCACGGTCCCCGCAATCCGCTCCCGCCCGGCTTTGGCCCCAAGGAGACCGCGGCTCTTCTCAACGAGAATGCCGAAAAGCTTCTCTGCGTGCGGGGCAACTGCGACGCCGAGGTGGATCAGATAGTGCTTTCCTTCCCCGTGCTTGCCACCTATGCATGGCTATCCGTAGACGGACACACCGTCTATGCCACCCACGGTCACCACAACGGTCACGACGATCCCCCGCCGCTGTGCCGCGGCGAGATCCTGCTGCACGGTCACACCCACCTGCCCGCACTGGAGCGGCGGGAGGGCTACGTGTACTTAAATCCCGGCTCCGTTTCCCTGCCCAAGGGCGGAAATCCCCCCACGGATATGGTGTGGGAGGATGGTACCGTCTCCCTTTGCGGCATGGACGGCACCCGGATCGAGACCCTCGTTCTGTAATTATTTTCCCATAACAAAAAAGAACGGCAGAAATTCTGCCGTTCTTTTTTGTCTTATCTTTCAAATCTTATTTAGAGAGAAATAGCCTGAATGTCCTCATTTTCCTGCAGGATCGCCACGACCTTCTCCAAACCTGCGGGATCATGCATCCGCACGTTCATGGCAAGATTCAGATATGTATCCGCATCCGTGTTGATCTTGGTGGAAACGATGTCGATCCGGAGCTCGGCAAGCTGCCGGCGAAGCTGGGCGACCGCCTCCGGGCTGTTCTTGATGCGCACGAGCAGCTCCGCAGTGTTGTCATTTGCGAGCACCTTGTCATAGCCGATGAGGAAGGTGTGGAAGACGATCTGCACCACGATGACGAGGATCGTGGCGAGTACGCCCGTCAGGTACATGCCGCAGCCAACGGCCATACCCACCGCAGAGGTGACCCAGATGCCCGCCGCCGTGGTGAGGCCTTTGATGGTGGAACCCTTGACGATCATACCTGCGCAGAGGAAGGAAATACCGGTAACGATATTGGATGCGATACGGCCGGCGTCGCTGGTGATGCCGTTGCCAACCACATCGGCAAATCCGTATTTGGAGATGACCATCATCAACGCTGCACCCAGCGCAACGATCACGTGGGTACGGAAACCGGCATCCTTCTGCCGCAGCGTACGTTCAATTCCAATGGCACCGCCGCACAGGCATGCAACCACCAGCCGCAGGATCAACGCACCCTGATTTTGGGTCGCCGCTAGAATCATTTCCCACAAATTCATATTATTTCGCCTTTCTTTGGGTAAATTTTGTATGTACTATCATAAAACTATGCGTCTAAAAAACGTTTTAGTCCCGTTCCCGGAACATTCTTAAATATTCAGCCGGTTCAAATTCTGCAGAGGCAGCCGGTCGGCATACAGATGGCCGTTGTCGGACAGGCAGATGCACTTGGGGGCGCAGATCTCCTCACCCTCATAATTGATGATGGTGACACCGGTATGGTTGATGCCGAAAGCACGCCAGAAAAACTGCGGCGGCTGCCAGAGCAGGTGGGAAAGCCATGCGCAGCCAAAACCCGCATGGCAGAAGCAGGCTACCCGTCCCGCATCCGGTCCGATGCGTCTGTAGACGCCGCCCTCCCGCTCCAGACCGAGTCTGCGGAAGAAATCGTCCGATTCCGCCACCATGGCATCGTACCCTTCCTTGACCGGGAGTCCGGCAAAAACCGGCGCTTCGTACCACCGGGCACGGGGCAAATCATTTTCTTCCCGGTACAGTTCCTCCCGCAGGGCATCCTTGATCCAGTAGCGCTTGCCGTCCGGCATATCGATCCCAAACCGCTTCATGGCAAGATCTTCATCCATAAACGGCTCTATTTGGGCGTCGATCCCCATCAGATCGCAGGTGGGCTGCGCCGTCATACGGGCGCGTCCGCGGGGAGAGGTGAATATCCGATCCAATCCGTGAACGGAGAGCCGCTTCGCCACCGCCTCCGCCTGCAAGCGTCCCTTTTGGGTCAAAGAATCGGGATTATACACAGGATCTCCGTGTCGAATAATATAAAGAAGCATAACGGATCATCCTCTTTTCTTTATTTCTTTTTATTTTACCATATTTTCTCCGTTTTCACAAGTGAAAAGACCGCGGATCCTCTGCAGATCCGCGGTCTTTGTTTCTCAATCTTTCAGTTCTTGGCAAGTATCTGGTTTCGCAGCGGTGCAATTCCCATAACAACGGCCGCACCGATGGCCGTCAAAATGATCTCCGGCACCATATACAGGCCGTTATAGACCGCAGAATAGATGACCGCAAGCCCTGTGCCGGAAAAGCTCTGGAGGATAGATGCACCGAAGGAGTTGTTCATCACATCGGTAAAGAACCATTCGGCATAGCCGCTCCAGAGAATAACACCGGAGGCGAAATGGCACACGAACCGGAGCAGCGCCGCAAAGGCTGCGCCGACCGCCACGGCCGCGCCGTGCTTACCGATACGGCCGCGGAAGATGCCCGCAAGACCCAGCACCGCCAAGGCGACGAGATAATCCAGCAGCGCCATCAGCACGGTGCTCAACGGGTCCAGTCCGGCAAAGGCCTGGCTTCCCACCGCGCCGAACACGCCCTGAAGCACGCCGTAGACGGCGCCGCAGCAAAGTCCCCACCGGGTGCCGTACATATAGGCGATGATGGCGACGGGCACCATGCTGAAGGCCGTGACGGCACCGCCGTAGAGAAACTGCGGGGAGATTTTGACAAAGGACAGGACAACTGCGAGGGCCACCAGCATTCCGCTGGTGACAAGACGTTTGGTGGATGCGTTCATTGGTTTTGACTCTCCTTTTTTGTTTTTCGGAATAAGTCATACCAAAAAAGCACCGCGGGGATATCCCTCGCGGTGCTTTGATTCAAAAGGCATCGAATTTCGTGCTCCCTACGCTGGCATTATCCATATCAGGTTAAGGGTTCGGTCCCACGTTCCGGGACCATCTCAGCCGGCAGCTTTGCGCCAGCACCCCTGACTTATTCACTTGACGGGCTGATTATAGCAAACTCTACCTGCCTTGTCAACCACTTTTTTTTACAGATCCACCCGATTGTTGTGCTGCAGGGGCAGCCGGTCGGCATAGAGGTGCGAATTGTCCGAAAGGGAAAGACACATGGGCGCGCAAAGCTCATCCCCTTCGAAATTCAGCACGGTAACGGAGGAATGGTTGATATCAAAGCTGCGCCAGAAAAGCTGGGGCGGCTGATAAAGCAGGTGGGAAAGCCACGAGCAGCCAAAGCCCGCATGGCAGAAGCAGGCAACTCGGCCGGGATCGGGACCGATGCGGCGGTAAAGGCCGCCCTCACGGGCAAACCCAAGACGGCGCATGAAATCGTCCGACTCCTCAACAAGAGCATCGTAGCCCGGCTTGACCAGCGGCCGGTCGGCAAAGACAGGCGCTTCAAACCAGCGGTCCCGGGGCAGCTCGTTTTCCGGCTTGAACATCTCCATCCGGCGGGCTCCCATGATCCAGGTGCGTCCGCCGCCCGGCGTCGGCACGTTGAAGCGATCCATCGCCCGGCTCTCATCCATGAATATTTCAATTTCCGGCTGGATGCCCAAAAGGTCACAGGTGGGCTGTGCCGTCATACGCGCACGTCCCTTGGGCGAGACGAAAATGCGGTCCAATCCGTGAACGGAAAGACGCTTCGCCACCGCCTCCGCCTGCAGGCGTCCCTTCTGCGTCAGCGAATCGGGGGTGTAGACAGGGTCCCCGTGCCGGATGATAAACAGAATCATTTTTCAGCTTCCTTTTCCTCGTTTCCCGCAGACACCAAGCCCCGGGTCAAGCCCTATTTTACCACAGTTTTCGTCCGTACGCAAGTGTGCATATTTCGCAAATTATATGCATATTATACATCCTCGTATACAGCCATCGGGCTGCGGGAATTGTTTTTGTTCAATTCGCCTAAAGAACTATATATGTATCCCCTTGACAAACCTCCGGGGCATGGCGTATAATTTAGGCACACTTTGAATATTTATTCAGCCGCTTTTGCGGCAAAGGAGTAAGATATGGACAAGAAGAACATCAAGAAGGTCGTTCTGGCCTACTCCGGCGGTCTGGACACCTCCATCATCATCCCCTGGCTGAAGGAAAACTACAACAACTGCGAAGTCATCGCCGTTTCCGGCGACGTCGGACAGGGCACCGAGCTGGACGGCCTTGAAGAGAAGGCCATCAAGACCGGCGCCTCCAAGCTCTACGTTATGGACCTCAAGCAGGACTACGTTGAGAACTACATCTGGCCCTGCCTGAAGGCCGGCGCCGAGTATGAAACTTACCTGCTCGGCACCTCCCACGCCCGTCCCTGCATCGCCAAGGGTCTTGTGGACATCGCCCTCAATGAAGGCGCCGATGCCATCTGCCACGGCTGCACCGGCAAGGGCAACGATCAGGTCCGCTTCGAGCTTTCCATCAAGGCCTTCGCACCTGATATGCACATCATCGCTCCCTGGCGTGAGTGGAGCATCAAGTCCCGCGACGAAGAGATCGATTATGCCGAGGCTCACAACATTCCCCTGAAGATCAACCGCGAGACCAACTATTCCAAGGACAAGAACCTGTGGCACCTCTCTCACGAGGGTCTGGATCTTGAGGATCCCGCCAACGAGCCGCAGTACGATAAGCCCGGCTTCCTGGAGCTCGGCGTTTCCCCCGAGGCCGCTCCCGACAAGCCCACCTACGTCACCGTTTCTTTTGAGAAGGGCATCCCCGTCGCTGTCGACGGTGAGAAGCTCGGTGCCGTGGAGCTGGTCGAGAAGCTCAACGCCATCGGCGGTGCCAACGGCATCGGCCTGCTCGACCTCGTCGAGAACCGTCTGGTCGGTATGAAGAGCCGTGGCGTATACGAGACTCCCGGCGGTGCCATCCTCTACAAGGCTCATGCCGCTCTCGAGACCATCTGCCTCGACCGCGATACCCAGCACTACAAGACCCTGGTTGCCCAGAAGTTCGCCGAGCTCGTTTACTTCGGTCAGTGGTTCACCCCCCTGCGTGAGGCTCTCTCCGCTTTCGTTGACAAGACCCAGGAGAACGTCACCGGTGATGTAAAGCTCAAGCTCTACAAGGGCAACATCATCAACGCCGGCATCACCTCTCCCTTCTCTCTCTACGATCCCGAAATCGCCACCTTCGACGAGGACGAGGTTTACGACCAGAAGGATTCCGCAGGCTTCATCAACCTCTTTGGTCTGCCCATCAAGGTCAAGGCCATGTGCGACAAGAAGAACAACAAGTAATTTCCAAACATCACGCGGCTGCCTCCGCCTTTTGGGGACAGCCGCGTCGGAGTACACATATGACAAAGATTTTTATTGACGGAAAGGAAGGCACCACCGGCCTTCGCATCTTTGAGCGCATTGGAAACCGTTCCGGCATCGAACTTCTTACCCTTCCGGAGGAGAAGCGCAAGGACACCGAAAGCCGCCGGGAGATGCTCAACCTCTGCGACATTGCTTTCCTGTGCCTGCCCGATGCCGCCGCCCGCGAGGCCGTCAGCCTCATCGAAAACCCCGCGGTCCGCGTTATCGACACCTCCACCGCCCACCGCACCGCCGCAGGCTGGGCCTACGGCTTCCCCGAGCTGACGCCCGACGGCGCCGCAAAGGTGGCCTCTGCCGCCCGTGTTGCCGTTCCCGGCTGCCATGCCAGCGGTTTCCTCGCGGTGACGGCGCCCCTCATTTCTGCCGGCATTCTGAATCCCAAAACCGCCCTCACCGCCGTTTCCATCACCGGCTACAGCGGTGGCGGCAAGAAGATGATCGCCGCCTATGAGGCAGAAGACCGCCCTGCCCTTTACGGCGCACCTCGCCTTTACGGCCTCTCCCAGGAGCACAAGCACCTGCCGGAGATGGTGGCCCGTTCCGGCCTTGCACAGGTGCCCTTCTTCCTGCCCTATGTGGCAGACTTCTACAGCGGCATGCACGTTTCCGTTCCTCTGCCTGCCGAAAGCCTCTCCGGCAGCATTGACGATGTCCGCGCCTGCCTTGCGGCAGCCTACAAGGGACCCATCGTCTCCTTTGCGGAGAATGCCGGCGAGGACGGCTTTGTCAGCGCCCTCGGCATGTCCGGCAAGGACTCCATGGAGGTCTTTGTTTCCGGCAACTCCGACCGTATCGTTGTCGGTGCCCGTTATGACAATCTCGGCAAGGGTGCCTCCGGCGCCGCCATCCAGTGTCTCAATCTTATGCTCGGTCTTGATCCGACCGAGGGACTCGAACTGTAAGGAATTTAAAACGCTATGATTACTCAGATCCCCGGCGGTGTCACTGCCGCCACCGGCTTTCAGGCCTCCGGCATCCATTGCGGCATCCGCAAGAACCGTACCAAGCGCGATATCGCCCTCATCCTGAGCGATGTTCCTGCCTCTGCCGCAGCCGTCTACACCCAGAACCTCGTCAAGGGTGCTCCCATCGCCGTCACCCGCCGTCACATTGCCGACGGTATCGCCCGTGCTGTCATCTGCAACTCCGGCAATGCCAACACCTGCAACGCAAACGGCGAAGAGGTCGCAGAGGAAATGTGCCGTATGACCGGCGAGATCCTCGGCATCGATGCCGGTGACGTTATCGTCGCCTCCACCGGTGTTATCGGCCAGCCCCTCAATCTGGAGCCCATCCAAAACGGTCTGCCTGCCCTCGCAGAGGCCCTCGGCTACGATGCCGAGAGCGGAACCAATGCCGCAGAGGCCATCATGACCACCGATACCGTCCGCAAGGAGATCGCCGTGGAGTTCACCCTCGGCGGAAAGACCTGCCGCATGGGCGGCATCGCCAAGGGCAGCGGTATGATCCATCCCAACATGGCCACCATGCTGGTCTTTGTGACCACCGATGCCGCCATCGCCCCCGCTCTGCTGCAGAAGGCCCTCTCCTCCGACGTTGTGGATTCCTTCAACATGGTCAGCGTGGACGGAGACACCTCCACCAACGATATGCTCTCCATCATGGCCAACGGCATGGCCGGAAATGAGACCGTTACGGATGAGAACAGCGCAGATTACGCCACCTTCCGTGAGGCGCTCGCCCACGTTACCCATTATCTCTGCCGCATGATCGCCGGCGACGGCGAGGGTGCCACAAAGCTGCTGGTCTGCACCGCCTCCGGCGCCAAGGATAAGCAGACTGCCCGTACCGTGGCAAAATCCGTCATCTGCTCCAGTCTCCTGAAGGCTGCCATGTTCGGCGCAGATGCCAACTGGGGCCGTGTGCTTTGCGCCATCGGCTATAGCGGTGCGGACGTGGATGTCATGCGCGTGGATGTGGACTTCCGTTCCGCCGCAGGCACCGTTTCCGTCTGCCGCAACGGCGCAGGCATCCCCTTCTCCGAGGAGATCGCCAAGACCGTCCTCTCCGAAAAGGAGATCGACATTCTGATCGGTCTCAACTCCGGCGATGCCGAAGCCACCGCCTGGGGCTGCGATCTGACCTACGATTACGTTAAGATCAACGGCGACTACCGCACCTGATTTTTCAAACAAAAGGACTGATATTTCCCATGGATATGAACATTGAGCTTCGGGCGGAGATCCTCAGCCGCGCCCTGCCCTACATTCAGAAATACAACGGTAAGATCCTTGTGATCAAATACGGCGGCAACGCCATGATCAATGAGGATCTGAAGCAGCAGGTCATGGAGGATCTGGTACTGCTGCATCTGGTGGGTGTCAAAGTGGTTCTGGTCCACGGCTGCGGCCCGGAGATCACCGACATGCTCAAGCGTGTCGGCAAGGAGACCCTCTTTGTGGACGGCCTGCGTGTCACCGATGCCGAAACGGCAGAGATCGTGCAGATGGTCCTCGCCGGCAAGATCAACAAGAATCTTGTCAACCTCATCCAGAACACCGGCGGCCGCGCCATCGGTCTCTGCGGTGCCGACGGACATCTCATCGAGGCTGAGATGCGGGATGCGCGCCTCGGCTTCGTGGGCGAGATCACAAACATCAACACCCAGCCCATTCTGGATGTGCTGGAAAAGGGTTACATCCCCGTCGTTTCCACCGTGGGTGTGGACGGCGAGGGCAACGTCTACAATATCAATGCCGATACCGCCGCCGCCCGTATCGCCGGCGAGCTCAAGGCGGAGGCTCTCATCTCCATGACCGACATCCGCGGCCTTCTCCGGGACAAGGACGATCCCGACAGCCTCATCCCCACCGTGCGCGTCAGCGACGCTCCCGCCCTGGTGGCCGACGGCATCATCTCCGGCGGCATGATCCCCAAGGTAGACTGCTGCATCGAGGCCATCCGCCGCGGCGTCAACCGTGTCTTCATCATCGACGGCCGCGTACCCCACGCCATCCTCATCGAAACGCTGACGGATGAGGGTATCGGCACCATGTTTTATTGATTTTACCGGCAAAAGAAGGGAAATCCAATGACCACCAAGCAACTGGATGCACAGTACATCATGCCCACCTACGCCCGCTTTGACCTGGAGATCGTCCGGGGCAGCGGCGCGGAGCTTTACGATAACGAGGGCAAGCGTTACATCGATCTCGGCAGCGGCATCGCCGTCAACACCTTTGGTGCTGCGGACCCCGATTGGGTCTCCGCCGTCACCGAGCAGGCCGGCAAGCTTGCTCACATCTCCAACCTCTACTACACCGGCCCCTGCGCGGAGCTTGCCGCCGCCCTCTGCGAGCGCACCGGCATGAAGAAGGTCTTCTTCTCCAACTCCGGCGCCGAATCCAACGAGTGCATGATCAAGGGTGCCCGCCGCCACGCGCTTCTCCACCGCGGCGAAGGCCACTCCACCATCATCACCCTCCGCCAGTCCTTCCACGGCCGCACGGTGACCACCCTGGCCGCCACCGGACAGGATCACTTCCACACCGAGTTCGGCCCCTTCACCGAAGGCTTTGTTTACGCCACCGCCGGTGACCTCGACGAAATGAAGGCCCTGGTCGCGGAACACGAGCCCGCCGGCATCATGATCGAGCTGGTACAGGGCGAAGGCGGCGTCATCGCGCTGGATCCCGATTACGTCTGCGCCCTCCGCAAGCTATGTGATGAGACGGGCACGCTGCTTCTCATCGACGAGGTGCAGACGGGCAACGGCCGCACCGGCTCTCTGTATGCCTGGCAGTCCTACGGCATCACCCCGGACATCTTCTCCACCGCAAAGGGTCTCGCCGGAGGTCTTCCTTTGGGCGCCACCCTCTTCTCCGAGAAGACCGAGGACGCCCTCATCGCCGGCACCCACGGCTCCACCTTCGGCGGCAACCCCATCTGCTGCGCCGGTGCCCTCTCGGTCATCCGGCGGCTGGATGACGAATTCCTCGCCGGGGTCCGCGCCCGGGCGGAATACATCCGGCAGGAGCTTTCCGGCGCAAAGGGCGTTGCGGATATCTCCGGTCTCGGCCTGATGATCGGCATCGAACCCGAGGGCAAGACCGCGAAGGAGATCATCGCCGCCTGCATGGAAAAGGGCGTGCTGGTGCTCTCCGCCAAATCCCGCGTACGACTGCTGCCCCCCCTGAATATTGACGAAAAGCTGCTGGCTGAGGCCATCGGCATCCTGAAGGAGGTCCTTGCACAATGAAACATCTTCTGAAGCTCGGCGATCTCACCCCGGAAGAGATCCTTGAGATCCTCAATCTCGCCGATCAGCTCAAATATGAGAAAAAGCACGGCATTGCCCATCATCATCTCGCGGGCCAGACTCTGGGTATGATCTTCCAGAAGTCCTCCACCCGTACCCGTGTTTCCTTTGAGGTCGGTATGTATGACCTCGGCGGCTCTGCCCTTTTCCTTTCCTCCCATGATCTGCAGATCGGCCGCGGCGAGCCCGTGCAGGACACTGCCCGCGTTCTTTCCCGTTACTTAAACGGTATCATGATCCGCACCTTTGCCCAGCAGGAGGTTGAGGATCTTGCCCGTTACGGTTCCATTCCCGTCATCAACGGTCTGACCGACTACTGTCATCCCTGCCAGGTCCTTGCAGACCTTCTGACCATCCGCGAGCATAAGAAAGTTCTCGCCGGCAACAAGCTTTGCTTTGTCGGTGATGGCAACAATATGGCAAACTCCCTCATCGTTGGCGGTATCAAGGCCGGCATGGAAGTGTCCGTTGCCTGTCCCAAGGGTTATGAGCCCGATGCGGACATCATGTCCTGGGCTTCCGCCACCGGACGCTTCACCTGCACCGACGATGTTCTCGCCGCTGCCAGCGGTGCCGACGTTCTTTATACCGACGTTTGGGCATCCATGGGCCAGGAGGACGAGGCTGCACACCGCCAGAAGATCTTCGCAGGCTATCAGATCAACGATGCCGTTATGGCCGCCGCAAATCCCGGCGCCATGGTCCAGCATTGCCTGCCCGCCCATCGCGGTGAGGAGATCACCAACGAGGTCTTTGAGGCCCATGCCGATGAGATCTTTGACGAAGCTGAAAACCGCCTGCATGTGCAGAAGGCCGTCATGGTTCTCTGCATGGGTAAAAAATAAAATATTTCGCCTATCGCCCCGCACGAAACCGTGTGGGGCGGCGGCATATCTTACTATAACGGAGGCAATATGAAAAAAGGTTACTTAGTACTGGCAGACGGCACCGTTTACGAAGGCATCCGCTTCGGTGCGGACGCTTCCGCCGCGGGCGAGCTGGTCTTCACCACTGCCGTTGTCGGTTACGGTGAAACCCTCACTGATCCCGCGTATTTTGGCCAGATCGTTCTGCAAACCTATCCCATGATCGGAAACTACGGCATCATTGAGGAGGATCTCACCGCAAAGCCCGCTCTTTCCGCGTACATCGTCCGGGAATACTGCGAAACCCCTTCCAACTTCCGCTGCGATATCACCATTGACGAATATCTCCGCCGCGAAGGTATCCCCGGTCTCGCCGGCATCGATACCCGCGCCGTTACCCGTCACATCCGCGAAGCCGGTGTTATGAACGCCATGCTCTGCGATGAAGTTCCTGCCGATCTCTCTTCTCTCGCCGCGAAGGATTACGCCGCCGGCGGAGTGGAGAAGCTCACCTGCAAGGCAGCTTCCGAGATCCCTGCAGAGGGTGAGGAGATCGCCCACGCCGCGGTCCTCGATCTCGGCGCGGCGGATGCCGTCATCGCTCAGCTCACCGCCAAGGGCGTGCGCGTCACCCGCTTCCCCGCCTTCTCCTCTGCCGAGGAGATCCTCGCGGCAAAGCCCGACGGTCTGGTGCTCTCCGCCGGCCCGGGTGATCCCGCCGCGCTGGAGCTTCCCGCCCTGAAGGATCTCATCTACCGGCTGCCCATCTTCGGCGTGGGGCTTGGCCATCAGGTGCTTGCCATCGCCTTCGGCGGCAAGACCTTTAAGCTCAAGTACGGTCACCGCGGCGGAAACCAGCCCGTGACCGAGGTGGGCGGCAACACCCACATCACCGCCCAGAATCACGGCTACGCTGTGGATGCCGAAAGCCTTTCCGGCATCGCCAACGTGATCTTTACCAACGCAAACGACGGCACCTGCGAGGGTCTGGAATATCCCAACCACCGCGCCTTCTCCCTGCAGTTTGCACCGGAGACCTGCCGCGTTCCCCGCGATCTCACAAATCTTTACGACCGCTTTATCAACGAAATGAAGGGAGTCCGCTAATGCCTCTGCAGAAAAACATCCGTAAAGTCCTCGTCATCGGTTCCGGCCCCATCGTCATCGGCCAGGCTGCAGAGTTTGACTATGCCGGCACCCAGGCCTGCGCCATTCTGAAAAAAGAAGGCCTCAACGTCGTTCTCGTCAACTCCACCCCCGCCACCATCATGACCGACTCGGCCTGTGCCTACGAGATCTATCTCGAGCCCCTCACCGAGACCACCCTCAAGCGTATTATCGAAAAAGAAAAACCCGACAGCATCCTTGCCGGCCTCGGCGGTCAGACCGGTCTGACCCTCGCCATGAAGCTGGACAAGGAGGGCTATCTGGACCGCATGGGCGTCAAGCTTCTCGGCACCAACGCCGAGGCTATTGACCGTGCCGAGGACCGCCAGCTCTTTAAGGACACCATGGAGTCCATCGACCAGCCCTGCATCCCCTCCGATATTGCCAACGATCTGCCCACCGCGCTGGAGATCGCCGCCCGCATCGGCTACCCCGTCATCGTCCGTCCCGCCTTCACCCTCGGCGGCTCCGGCGGCGGTGTTGCCTATAGCGAGGAAGAGATGCGTGTCATCGCCCAGACGGGTCTTGACCGCTCCCCCATCACTCAGATCCTTGTCGAGAAGTACATTTTCGGCTGGAAAGAGGTCGAGTTTGAGACCATGCGCGACAGCGCGGGCAATGCCATCGCCGTCTGCAGCATGGAGAACGTGGATGCCGTCGGCGTTCACACCGGCGACAGCGTCGTCGTCGCCCCGGCGCTCACCCTCTCCCCCAAGGAGTACGAGATGCTCCGCGCCGCCTCTCTGAAGATCATTGATGCCCTCGGCATCGTCGGCGGCTGCAACTGCCAGTTCGCCCTCAATCCCGAGAGCTTTGAGTATGCCGTCATCGAGGTCAACCCCCGCGTTTCCCGCTCCTCCGCCCTGGCAAGTAAGGCCACCGGCTACCCCATTGCGAAGATCACCACCAAGGTCGCTCTCGGCTACACCCTGCCCGAGATCAAGAACGATATCACCGGTGTCACCTGTGCCTGCTTTGAGCCCAGCGTTGACTACGTGGTCGTCAAGTTCCCCAAGTGGCCCTTTGACAAGTTTGCCGGCGCAAGCCGTAACCTCGGCACCCAGATGAAGGCCACCGGTGAGGTCATGTCCATCGCCTCCACCTTCGAGGCTGCTCTCATGAAGGCCGTGCGCGGCTGTGAGATCTCTCTGGACACCCTCAATGCCGCCCCCCTCTCGGACAAGCCCCTTACCGAGCGCCTTGCCGAGCTCAACGACCGCCGTCTCTTCACCGTCTTTGAGGCGCTGAAGGCCGGTATGTCCATCGACGAGATCCACCGCATTACCGCCATCGACGAGTGGTTCCTCTGCAAGATGAAGAACCTCGCCGATTTCGAGGCTCGCATCGCCGGCGGTCTTTCCGACGAGGATTACAAGCTCGGAAAGAAGCTCGGCTATCCCGATGCCGCCCTTTCCCGCATCTCCGGCCGCAAGGATCTGCCCCATATCCCCTGCGTGTACAAGATGGTCGACACCTGCGCTGCGGAATTTGATGCCCAGACCCCCTATTTCTACGCCACCTACGATGAGGAATGTGAGGCCGAGCGTTTTGCCGCCTCTCCCAAGCCCCGTATCCTGGTGCTTGGCTCCGGCCCCATCCGTATCGGACAGGGTATCGAGTTTGACTACTCCTCCGTCCACTGCGTTTGGGCGCTGAAGAAGCTCGGCTATGACGTTGTTATCGTCAACAACAACCCCGAGACCGTTTCAACCGACTATGACACCTCCGACCGCCTCTACTTCGAGCCGCTGACCAGCGAGGATGTCATGAACATCATCGAAAAAGAGCATCCCGAGGGCGTTGTTGTGGCCTTTGGCGGCCAGACCGCCATCAAGCTCACCCAGTTCCTCGACCGCAGCGGCATCCGCATCTTCGGCACCTCCGCCGAAAGCATCGACGTTGCCGAGGACCGCGAGCGCTTTGATGCGCTGCTGGAGCAGTTCAACATCCGCCGTCCTCAGGGCTGCGGCGTTCTCACTATGGACGAGGCCCTCGCCGCGGCCAACCGCCTCGGCTATCCCGTGCTGCTCCGTCCCTCCTACGTCATCGGCGGTCAGAACATGACCATCGCCCGCTCCGATGAGGATGTGCGCGTCTATATGACCCGTATCCTCGCCGGAAAGATCGAGAACCCCGTGCTGGTCGACAAGTACATGATGGGCACCGAGCTGGAGGTGGACGTCATCTCCGACGGAAAGGACGTTCTCATCCCCGGTGTCATGGAGCACGTGGAGCGCGCCGGCGTCCACAGCGGTGACTCCATCGCCGTCTATCCTCCCTACAACATCAACGATAAGATGCTGGAAAAGGTAGTGGATTACTCCACCCGCCTCGCCCTCGCCATGGGCACCCGCGGCCTGGTCAACATCCAGTACCTCATCTATCACAACGAGCTCTACGTCATCGAGGTCAACCCCCGCGCCTCCCGTACCGTGCCTTACATCAGCAAGGTCACCGGCATCCCCATGGTCGACCTCGCCGCCCGCGTCATGGTCGGTCAGACCCTCGCAGAGCAGGGCTACGGCACCGGCCTGTACCGCACGCCGCCCTACTACACCGTTAAGGTCCCCGTCTTCTCCTTTGAGAAGCTGCTGGATGCCAACTCCCGCCTCGGCCCGGAGATGAAGTCCACCGGTGAGGTGCTCGGTATCGGTAAGAACCTCAACGAGGCTCTCTTCAAGGGTCTCACCGCCGCCGGCAATATCGTTACCACCGCCCAGGCCGCCGACTGCGGCGTCTTCATCTGCGTTGACACCCACGACAGCTACGAGATCGTCGGCATCGCAAAGAAGTTCTCCGACCTCGGCATGACCCTTTACGTCACTCCCGAGACCAACCGCGCCATCGAAGGCCTCGGCATCGAGACTACCGTCGTTCCTGCCCCGCAGGACGATCCCACCGTCTACAATCTCATCGACGAGGGTAAGATCAGCTACATCATCTACACCGGTGCCATCCATGATACCGGCGCGGACGACTACATTGAGCTGCACCGCCGCGCGATGCTGCACTCCATCGTCTGCCTGACCTCCCTTGACACTGCAAACGCCCTGGCCGACATCGTCGCAAGCCGCTTCAACGAGCTCAACACCGAGCTTGTGGACATCAACCACCTGCGCCGTTCCCGTCAGACCCTCGCCTTCTCCAAGATGCAGGGCTCCGGTGACGACTACATCTTCATCGACAACCGCGACCAGCGCATCACCTGCCCGGAATCCCTCTGCGTCAACCTCTGCCGTCCCCACACCGGTGTCGGTGCCGACGGTATCGCCCTCATCGAGAATTCCGACGTGGCCGACTGCCGCATGCGCATCTTCAACACCGACGGCAGCGAGGGCCGCATGGCGGGCAACTGCATCCGCTGCGTGGGCAAGTATGTCTACGATAAGGGCATCGTCCGCAAGGAGACCATCACCGTTGAGACCGCGAGCGGCGTGCGTGAGCTGAAGCTCTATACCCGCAACGGTAAGGTCAACTACGTTACCGTCTGCATGGGCAAGGCCGATCTCTCCGCCGCAAGCCTGCCCACCACCCTGCCCGGTGACAAGCTCATCGATACCCCCGTCACCGTCGGCGGCAAGGAATACCGCATCACCTGCGTCTCCGTTGGCAATCCCCACTGCGTCATCTTCTGTGACAACGTGGACCGCGCGGACGTTGCCGGTGTCGGCCCCCTCTTTGAGAGCGCGCCCTTCTTCCCCGAGCGCATCAACACCGAGTTTATCCGCGTCGTCAACCCGCGCACCATCAAGATGCGCGTCTACGAGCGCGGCAACGGCGAAACCCCTGCCTGCGGCACCGGCGCTTGTGCCGCGGTCGTCGCCGCCGTGGAAAACGGCTTCTGCAAGAAGGGCGAGGATATCACCGTCAAGCTGACCGGCGGCGACCTGCTGGTCAACTACTCCGACGAGGGCGTCTTCCTCTCCGGCAATGCAAAGCTCGTCTTCGAGGGCTATACCGAGTATTGATCCGAAGGAAAATCATCCAAAAAGCCGGTGAAGTGATTCACCGGCTTTTTTGTGTACTTATTTGTATAGTTTGCTATGTACAAACGGGAACTTTTCTGCTAAAATTAATATGGTGTTCTATGTATATAATAATTTGATAGATTTTTGAAAGGCGGACAGGAACATGCAGAAATTTATGGATGCAGATTTTCTTCTCACCACCGATGAGGCCCGCAGCCTCTATCATGATTTTGCAGAAAAGCTTCCTATCATTGATTACCACTGCCATCTTAACCCCCGCGAGATCGCGGAGGATCACCGCTTCCGCTCCATCACCGAAGCATGGCTCGGCGGCGACCACTACAAGTGGCGCATGATGCGCATCAACGGCGTTGACGAGCGTTATATCACCGGCGATGCCGACGATTACGAAAAGTTCCTCGCCTGGGCGGACACCCTGTCCCGCTCCATCGGCAACCCCCTCTACCACTGGACGCATCTGGAGCTGCAGCGCTTCTTCGGCATCGACACCCCCCTCACCCCGGAGACCGCGCCGGAGATCTATGAAAAGTGCAACGAGCTCCTTGCCCGCCCTGATATGAGCGCCCGCGGCCTGATGCTGCGTTCCGGCGTTGAGCTGGTGTGCACCACCGACGATCCCGCCGACGACCTGCGCTGGCACAAGGCCATCGCCGAGAGCGGCTTTGCCGTCAAGGTCCTGCCCACCTACCGCCCCGACCGCGCCATGGATCTCTCCCGCGACGATTTCAAGGACTATCTCAAGGAGCTGGGCCGCGCCGCCGGTGTTCGCATCACCTCTCTCGCCGCCCTGCTGAAGGCGCTGGAGAAGCGCATGGACTACTTTGCCGAGTGCGGCTGCCGCCTCTCCGACCATGCCTTTGAAAAGTGCCCCGCCATCACCTATTCCGCCTTCCGCGCCGCCGACGTCTTCGATCGCTGCCTCGCCGGCGAGTCCATCTCCGCAGAGGATATGGAAGGCTATCAGGGCTACATGATCCGCGCCCTCGGCGCCATGATCGCCGCCCGCGACTGGACCATGCAGCTGCATTTCGGTGCCCTGCGCAACAACAACACCCGTATGTTCGAGGCTCTCGGCCGCGACACCGGTTACGACGTTATGGCCGATCATCCCCTCGCCTGCGCCCTTGCACGCCTGCTGGATGATCTATCCTCCAACGGCGCCCTGCCCCGCACCATCGTCTACACCCTCAACCCCAAGGACAACTATCCCATCGGCGCCCTTACCGGCACCTTTGCCGACGGCTCCGCAGCCGGCAAGGTCCAGTTTGGTTCTGCCTGGTGGTTTGCCGATCATCTGGACGGTATGCGCCGTCAGATGACCGATCTTGCGAGCCTCGGTATGCTCTCCCGCTTCGTCGGCATGCTCACCGACTCCCGCTCCTTCCTCTCCTATCCCCGTCATGAGTATTTCCGCCGCATCGTCTGCGAGTTGGTTGGCGGTTACGTCGCCCGCGGCGAGTATCCCAACGACCGCAAGATGCTGGAAACCATCGTCTGCGGCATCTGCCACGACAACGCAGCTTCCTACTTCAAGTTCTGATCATTTTCCGCCCGAATCCCGGGCTTTTAAGGAGAATTCTGACCCATGTCTGACATTGAAAAGACCCCCGACACCGCCCCGGAGGAACTTCTGAACTCTATCCGATCCATTGCGGATGAGACCACTGCCGAGGCTATCCACGAGGCCATTGCGGAATCCCCCGAGCAGGTGGAAGCCCCTCCCGCCATTGCTGTTTCCGCCGAAAGCACCCCGGAGCCCGTGTCCGCTGAAGAAACAGCAGAGGAAGCACCGACGGATCCCTCCGTTCCCACAGATAAGCCGGCACGTTCCCGCAAACCGCTGTGGATCACCCTTGCGGCGATCTGCGGCGCGGTTGTGCTGCTTTTCTGTGCACTTCTTTGGCTTGTTTACGTCAAAAAGAGCGTTTATCCCGGCGTCAGTGTCATGGGAAACAGTTTCTCCGGCCTTAACGCCGCAGAGATCCGCGTGCGTTTAAATGAGCTTAACGATGTCACATTCAAGGACAAGAGCATCACCGTATCCTTCCGCGGCGAGACCCTTTCCGTCTCCACCGAGGAACTCGGCATGCACTATGATACAACGGATGTGACCGATAAGCTTCTCGCCTACGGCCGCGAAGGCTCCTTCTTTGCCCGCATCAAGGCCATTTTCTCCGCCTGGTGCAACGGCTATAACGTGGATCTCTCCTCTGCCTACGCAACAGAGCTTCTTTCCGCCCGTCTCGGCGGTTTTGCAGATCAGGTCTACGTTCCCGTCCGCGAGTTTTCCCACACTGTCTCCGGAGACAGCGTGACCGTCCTTGCGGGCATACCCGGCTATGCGCTGGATGTGGATGCCGCTCTTGCCGAAATTAGCCGCCGCATCAACGCCGGCGATTTCTCTCCGCTGGAGCTGCAGCCCGTGGTCACAGAGCCTGCCGCAATCAATGTGGAGACCCTCTATACCGCCGTGTATGTTGCCCCTGTCAACGCCCGCGTCAACGCCACCTCTCCCACTGCCTATACCGTTGTCGCACACAAAAACGGCCGCGATTTTGACAAGGCTGCCGCGGAGAAGGCCCTTGCCGGACTCGGCTACGGTGAGCATCTTGCCCTTCCCCTGCGGGTAATGGAGGCTAAGGTCAAATATGAGGATCTCGCCGGCCGCGAGTTCTTCACCGATATTCTCGGCACCACCTCCTCCACCTTCAATGTCCGTGAGGTCAACCGCACTGTAAACGTCACCCTTGCCGCGAAACACTGCAACGGCATCGTGCTTATGCCCGGTGACGAATTCTCCTTCAACGGCTCCGTCGGTCCCCGTACCGCCGCCCGCGGTTTCAAATCTGCCGCTATTTTTGCCGGCGGCGAGGTTGTGGACGGCCTCGGCGGCGGTATCTGTCAGGTGTCTTCCATGATCTATATGTCCGTCCTGAAGGCGGAGCTTGCCATCGTCAACCGCCGTCCTCACCGCTTTATCGTGGATTATACTCCCATCGGCCAGGACGCCACGGTGGTTTACGGCTCCATTGACTTCAAGTTCAAAAACTCCAATTCCAATCCCGTTTATCTCTCCGCCACCATTTCCGGCAGCACGCTGACCGTCACCCTGTACGGCACCTCCGCATATACCGGAGAAGGTGAGCGCACCGTGACCCTGGAGACCAAGATCAACTCCACCACCGCCTACACCACCAAATATACCACCGATAATTCCCTTGCTCCCGGTGCCAGCAAGGTCACCCAGAAGGGAAAGAACGGTTACACCTGTGAGGTCTGGCGCGTAGTCCGTATTGACGGTGCCGAGGTTTCCCGCGAGAAGGTCAACAATTCCTCCTATTCTCCCTGTACCAAGCAGGTCAAGCAGGGCCCCACTCCCACAGCGGCTCCGGAAGCCCCCGGTCTGACTGTCATACCGCATCCTACGGCCACCCCGACCCCCACCGCGACCGCAGCACCCACGCAGACGCCCGTTCCCTCGCCCACGACGGAGCCGATGCCGACGCCCGAGCCCACCCCTGAGGTGACCGCCGCCCCTGCTGCCTGATGCCCCTCGCGCACTCTGAAAGGAGCCTGTATCTATGCAAACGCCCCGTGTCGGCATGCGCCGACGCAGACTGATCATCAAACAACGGGCCAAGACCATCTCCGCCCTTTTCTATTTCCGGCTGCTGGTGCTCTTTGCCCTGTATTTCTTCCCCTTTACGCTGGCGGCAGATCTATTCGGCCGCATCAGCTTCGGAGGGCCGGAATTCCAGCTTTTCGGTATCACCGTGAATGTAACACGGGAGCTTCTGCTGCTCGGAACGCTGGTGCTGGAATCCCCCATTTTCCTCGGTGTGTGCGATTACATGCTCGCCCTCGACCGGGAGACGCCTAAGCCCCTCGTTTCCGTCTTCTCCTGGTACAGCGAAGGCCCCCGTGTCAAAGAAGGGCTGCGCTATTCACTTTTTAACATCGTACTTCACGTGATCCTCTTTCCCCTGCAGCGGCTTCCGATGCTTTGGGCTGCAGGTCATATGGAGGAATACTCCAATGCCGCCGCTGCGGTCATGGAGGCAGCCCGGACAGGTACCGAGGCGGATATGTCCGTTGTAGACACCGTCACCCGCCTCTCCGGGCAGATCACCGCCTGCGAGGGCATCGTTCTGCTCGCCACGGTCATCACGATGTGGTTCGCACCGCTTCCCTACCTGCTGGCAGAGGATCCCGGCAACGGCAGTTTCTTCCGCAAGGTCCTTGCATCGATGACGGTCATGCGCGGCCATCTCATCGAATACTGCATCTTCTGTGTGAGCTTTGCCGGCTGGTATCTGCTTGCAAGCCTCTTCGGGCAGTACATGTGCGTCCTCTTCTACCCCTATATCCACATTGCACAGGCCATTTTCCTCAACCGGCTGATCCTCGCCCGGCGGCGTATGGATGCCCCGCCTCCCGAAACCCCTGACGAGGGAAAGCCCGAGAATCCGGAAAATCAATAATTCAAATACAATCGGCAAGGAGTGTTTTTCATATGTCCCTTTCCATTTACAATACCCTCTCCCGCACTAAGGAGGAATTTGTTCCTCTGCAGGGCAAAAATGTCGGCATGTATGTCTGCGGCCCCACGGTCTACGGCATGCCCCATGTCGGCCACGCCAAGAGCTACGTCAGCTTTGATATCATCCACCGCTATCTGACCTATCTTGGCTACAACGTCAAGTACGTGCAGAATATCACCGATGTCGGTCACCTTGTCGGTGACTCCGATGAGGGCGAGGACAAGATTCAGAAGCAGGCCCGCCTTGAGGCGCTGGATCCCGTTGCCATTGCCTACCGCTATGAAACCCTTTATTTTGATTGCATGGATGCCCTCGGTGTCCGCAAGCCCACCATCTCCTGCCGCGCCACCGGCCACATCATCGAGATCATCGCCATGGTGCAGGAGCTGCTGGACAAGGGTTATGCCTATGTCACCGATGCAGGCAACGTTTATTACCGTGTTTCTTCCTTCAAGGATTACGGCAAACTCTCCCACCGCGAGATCGACGAGACCGTCTCCGGCTCCCGTATCTCCGTGGCAGATGATAAGGAGCAGCCCGAGGATTTCGCCCTCTGGAAGCGTGCCGACGGCGGCCATCTCATGAAGTGGCCCTCTCCCTGGGGCGAAGGCTACCCCGGCTGGCACATTGAGTGCTCCGTCATGAGCCGCAAGTATCTCGGCGAGACCTTTGACATCCACGGCGGCGGCATTGACAATATGTTCCCCCATCACGACTGCGAGATCGCCCAGTCCGAGGCGGCCAACGGCTGCCCCTTCGTTAAATACTTTGTTCATAACAACCTCGTCACCGTCAACGGTCAGAAGATGGGCAAGTCCCTCGGCAACTTCATCACCCTGCCCGATCTCTTTGCGGAATTTGATCCCATGCTCATCCGCTTCTATATCCTGCAGGCACACTACCGCAAGCCCACCGACTTCGACCGCACCAAGATCGCCGAGGTAGGCGACATCTACGATAAGCTCTGCGCCTCCATCGCCTCTGCCCGCCGCCGCGCGGGAGATGCCGCCCCCATTGAGGATGCCGATGCAGCCCGTCTGCAGGCGGATTTCGAGGCCGCGATGAACGACGATTTCAACACCGCCCTCGCCATTTCCACCGTCTACGAGCTCTCCAAGACCCTCAACACCGAGTGTGCCAAGGGCGCTCCCGATGCAGGTCGTCTCGCGGCTCTGCTTCGTGTCGTTGACGAGTGCTTTGTGCCCGTTCTCGGCCTCACATTTGCGGCCAAGGGCGGCGATGACAGTGGAAAGTACATCGAGTATATCCTCCAGCTTCGTGCCGATATGCGCAAGGAAAAGCGCTTTGACGTGGCCGATCGCATTCGCGATGACCTCGCCGCCATGGGCGTCGAAGTTCTGGACGGCAAGGCCGGGTCCGGCTGGCGGCTGAAGTGACCGCCGCCGATCTGAAGGTTTTGTCTGCAGCCGTAGAGATCGGGCTTCCCGAACCTCTGCGGCTGCTTCACATAACCGATACTCATGTCAACCTTCCCGGCCCGGGAAATCCCACCGAGGAGGCCTACACCGAAAATTTCGCCGCCGCCATCGAATACGCCAAGGCACAGGATCTCTTCGTGGTCCATACGGGCGATCTGACGGTTTACAACACGCCGGAGAATTACGCCTTTGCAAAACGCATGCTCTCCGAAGTGGATCACATTTGCATCATCGGCAATCACGATCTCACCCTGCCCGGCAAAGTCGGCCACAATGACCCCGTGATGGGCGCAAAGGTGCTTCCCGAGGTGCAGGCCTATTTTGAGCATGATCTTACCTTCTCCTCCCGCATCGTCGGCGGCGTAAATTTCGTCAGCCTCAACAATATCCACTATCGGATCAAGCCCTGGCAGGTGGAGCGTCTGCAGGCTGAAGCAAAGCGCGGCTATCCCATCATTCTGCTGCTCCACATTCCGCTCTTTGATTCCGAAGAGGCTAAGATCATGGCAGATAAAGGCCGCAAATGCCCCCACATGCTTACACCGCCGGAGCAATACCGTGCCGTTTACGGTGAACACACCTGGGCACGGCAGTGCGCCGATGCGGATACCCTCGACGCCGTGCGGTACATCGGCAGTGAGCCCGCAATCCGTGCGATCTTTGCCGGACATCTGCACGAACGGCATGACGGTATCTGCGACTGCGGCAAGCGCCAAATCATCACAAACGGCGTTTTTCAAGGCTACGTCCGTGAAATCATGGTATATTAAGAATAGACACCACCCCCTCTGCGATATGCGCGCAGAGGGGGTGGTAGCATTTAGCGGAACGTAATATTGCTGCCGGGAAGAAAAGGCACCTAAGAAAAAAATTTTATAATTCGCCCGTTAAAAAGCGCCCTCCGGAAAAACCGGAGGGCGCTTTCTGTTAACTTTTCGGAGAGACTTAGATCTCGGCGAAGTACTTGATGGTGCGGACCATCTGAGAAACGTAGGAGTTCTCGTTGTCGTACCAGGACACGACCTGAACCTGGGTCTTGCCGTCGGGCAGCTTAGCAACCATGGTCTGGGTAGCATCGAACAGGGAGCCGAAGGTCATACCGATGATGTCGGAGGAGACGATCTCGTCCTCGGTGTAGCCGTAGGACTCGGTAGCAGCAGCCTTCATGGCAGCGTTGATCTCAGCGACAGTGACTTCCTTGGCAACAACAGCATTCTGGATGGTGGTGGAGCCGGTGGGAGTGAGGATACGCTGGGCAGCGCCGATCAGCTTGCC
>JAFYLV010000158.1 GCA_017556885.1 Clostridia bacterium
ATCCGGAATCGTGAGCGCATAGGATGGAGAAAAGGAGAGGGGAGTCCCTATGCGTTTTGTGCCTGACTATGACCGCAAAGCTGCCGTGCGCTATGCCCACCGTTGGGCCTACGGCCGCAATCCGGCGTTTTACGATTATGAAGAACTGGGGGGAGACTGCACAAATTTTGCATCCCAATGCGTGTTCGCCGGAAGCCGTATCATGAATTTTACGCCTACCTATGGCTGGTACTATATTGATGCCAATCAGAAGGCGCCTGCCTGGACGGGCGTGGAATACTTTTGGAATTTTATGACCCGCCGCAGCTTCTCTTTGGGGCCGGTGGGGGAGCCTTGTGAGGTCAAAGACCTGCGGCCGGGGGATATCGTGCAGCTTCGGCTGAAGGAGAGTGGGTTTCAGCATTCTCCTGTGGTGGTGTTTGTGGGGCAGCCGGCTGTGCCGGAAAACATCCTTTTGGCGGCCCACAGCTACGATGCCGACAATCGGCCGCTGTCCACCTATGATTATAAAGACATCCGCTGTCTGCATATTACCGGCACCATCCGGCCGTGACGCGGGAAGGGAATGGGTGAAAAAGATCCCCCGACGACGGTCGGGGGATCTTTTCTGTTTCAATTAGTTTTTTCCGTTGCGGCGCTGCTCTTTTACCCAACGGCGCAGATCTTCAGCACCGCGGCGCCGCTCTTCTTCCTTGCGGCGGCGTTCTTCTTCGGCACTTTTTTTCAAGCCATGTTTGTGTGCCAGATAGATCAGAATACCCGTTGCGAGCATACCAATGATTATGATTGGGTGTTCGATCAGGAACCCGAGTAGTGAGATCGCAGCAAAAACGCCGATCACGCCCAAAACAACTCCCATAATGTTTCTCCTTTTGATTTACTGTTATCCGTAGAAGGTGACACTATAATCAAAATCATAGCCGTAATCGCGCCGATAATGGCGATTCCAATGTTCCTCGCAGGCCTTTGCCAGCTCCTGTATTGCGGCCCGTGTGTTCAATCGGTAACTTACGGCAGTTTCAGGCCATTTGGTACATTTGTAATTATGGATGCCGTATCTGTCGGAGTAATGGTCGCTGTAAGATCCGCTTTTTTCTTCTCCCCATTCGTCGAACACGCCATGGTAAGCATAGCGTTTGTACAGATACTCACACCTATTCTCTTTTAATATAAAATGTGCAATAGGAACGTCCATATACTTTTCATCAACGAGCGTTCTTTTATAATTATGTTCTCTTTTAATGAGATCGTAATAGATATTGTCTCTGCTTTTCGCTTCGGCTTCGGCGCGGGCTTCTGCTTCCTGAAATGCCTCGTGTCTGGCATTAACGGCATTAATTCTCTGCATTAAGCTGTGTCTTTCGCCGAGCATACCGGCATACGCACGGCAGATCTGATCGATCAGCTCTGGATCCGAGGAAACTGCAATATCGTTTTCGTAATCGCTGCGCAGTTGATCCTCCTGCCGTTTTTTGACTGCGTCGGGAGCGGCGGCCTTTTTTCGCCCTATGGCACGGAGCACCAGATAACCAACAACGCCAATTACAACGATGTCAAAAATCAATGAGAACAACATTTTGTTCCTCCTTTTTTTAATTCCATCTATTTTGCTCCTGAATAAAAATCAGGCAGCATGTGCTGCCCATACTTTTAGCGAACGCTATAGCGGAAATAGTTGCGATAGAGATAGTCCACGTCATTATCGCTGACGCCGTAGTTGGCGATCATGTCCGCATAGATCTTTCCCAGCACTTCCTTTGCGCGGGAAGATTCCATGTCGTTGGCAGCCTTGATGGCGGCCAGATACTTGTTATAGCTGCTACTGTCCATATGGCGCTCCTTTCGTGCCTATTTTAGTAAAAAATCGGCTCATTTTAAGACAAATTATATATATATAATTTGTCAAGCGCCGGAAATTCTGGGAATATGATTACTCAAAATAACTTGTCCGTGAGAAGATTCGGAAGCATTTGTGTTTATAGGAGGTTCAGCGGCTTGACGGTAGGAGGGAAGTAGCTTATGATAAAAGGGAAGTCGAAATAACGAAAGGAAAACCGCCTATGTTCTTTTACAATGATGACATCGAATTGACCGACCCCGCCCCCGGTATCCACCGCAAAGTTCTGGCTCACGATGATGGCCTGATGGTCTGCGAGTTCCTGTTGGATGAGGACACCCTGCTGGCCAGCCACACCCATCCCAACAAGCAGATCACCTATGTGGTTCACGGTCATCTGCGCTACACCGTAGGTGATGAGACTCGCGAGGTGCGCGGCGGTGACAGCGTCCTCATTCCGCCCAATGTGCCCCATGAAATTCTGGTGCTGGAGGACACTCTTGTGGTGGATACGTTCAGCCCCGCGAGAGCAGATTTCCTGTAAGAATGAAAATGAGAGAAAAGCCGCCCGAATGGGCGGCCTTTTTTTGATTATTTTTCGTTTTTTCCTCTGTTTTTAATGCGTGACAAGGGATTTGCCTTTGCGGCAACTCGCAAGGATTCGTTGTCAATATGGGTGTAAATCTCAGTGGTATTCAAGTGATCATGCCCTAAAACCTCCTGCACGGCGCGGACATCCACGCCGTTTTGCAGCATCAGCGTGGCGGCAGTGTGGCGCAGCTTGTGAGAGGAATACTGGGATGCATCGATGCCAGCGGCGCCAAGGCGCTTTTTCACCATGGCGTGAACCGTAGAGCGGCTGATGCGCTCGTTCTGGGAAGAGAGGAAGAAGGCGTTTTCGTCCCGCCCACGGATGGGGCGGCGGACGGCAAGCCATGCGTCCAGCGCTTCCTGACAGGCATCGTTCAGGTAGATCATGCGGACTTTGTTGCCTTTGCCCAGTACGCGGAGCGTTTCACCCTGACGGTCAGAGAGATTCAGACCTACCAATTCGGAGATTCGCAGGCCGCAATTCAGGAAGAGGGTCAAAATGGCGTAATCGCGTTCCTGATTCTTGCCGTCCACAGATTGGAGCAGCTGCAGGCTTTCGTCCAGGGTCAGGTATTTGGGCAGAGTTTTCTTCAGCTTCGGAGAATCAATATCTTTGACAGGATTTTCACGAAGTAGGTGCATCTTGTTGGTCAGGTAATTATAGAACGACCGAATCGTGGCGATTTTTCGCGCGCGGGATGCAGCGGACAGGCCGTATTCCGGTGTGCGACTATTTTGGTTCAGCACACGGTCGCGACTCAGATAGGTCATGTAGCCGTAGATGTCCGTAAGAGTCACAGAACCTACAAATGCCAGATCGATGTCCATGATATCGATCTCGTCCAAAGCTTTTCCGGTCAACGCAGGATCGCGGGATTGTTTCAGATAGCGGAAGAAATTGCGCAGATCCAAAAAGTATTCGTCCACAGTGCGTCTGGAGTGCGCTTTGATAGTTTCGTGATAGGACAGAAAATCCCGCAGGATCTGCGGTGCTTCGGTGCGGTAATCAACCATAGAATAAACTGGAACCTAACAAAGGAGAAAACAGCGCTGGGCTGCTATAAATTGGTCAAATCCGTTGAAATGAGAGAATCGTTCCTTTTTGAGGGGACTCTCTGTTTTACTCTCCCCCAAATTGAACAAAATTTTTATTTTGTTCAATTTGGTGTATGGTTCCAAAAGCCTCCTCTCCTGTGGATCATTTTCGATCTGCTTGGGATATTGTTATACCAGATCGGTTTATCAGTTTTGCAAAGTGATTGCGTTTAAGTTTATTCCCGCGGACGCAGCGCGGCG
>JAFYLV010000159.1 GCA_017556885.1 Clostridia bacterium
AGAAGATAATGTGACGATAGAGCGTAGCGCGGTTGTATTTGCAGACGATTTCGGAAGAGAAGTTGTAGTAAACAATCCGCAGAGGGTGATTACTTTAACAAGTAGTTTCTCAGATATATGGTATCTGGCAGGTGGCATCGATACAACGGCCGCAGCCGTCGTAAGCATCGTTTCCGGTGTCGGCTGCCGTGAGCCCCATATAGGTGGAGGACGTGGTGCCCTCGATGGTGATGGAGCTTCCCTCCACCGTCACAACGGCATAGAGGGGATCGGTATAGGCAAGGGTCTGATTGACACCGCGTTTCTCCGCCACAAGCTCCGGAGGATAACACTCGTGGGGCTTGCGGAGGTAGTGGTAGCAGGTGGAGTTGACGTCAAAATAGCAGATATTGTCCAAAATGCGGATAAAATCGGTGTGGTGATGCCCGTTGATGCAGAGAATGACCTTGCCGTGGCATTTCTCGTTGGCGGCGCGAAGAATGCGCTGGACCGCGTCACGGTTTTTGACACCGTTTGCGCGCTCAAAACTTTCGTGGCTGATAAGGATGCAGCGTCCGGGGGCTTCGTCGATGGTCTTTTCAAGCCAGGCAAGCTGCTCCGGCGGCATCCAGTCGCGTTCGGGTCCGTGCGCAAAATAATTTTTTAGCTCGTAGTGTACAAATCCCTCGCCGTCACGATAGTAGTTGGGATCGCAGACGATGATGCGGTAACCCTTGCAGTCAAAATAGTAGTACCCGGCGGGCATGTTGTACAGGGACAGGGTCTCGGAGAGGGGAGTGCGGTCGGAATCGTGGTTTCCGAGAATGTGATAGGAGGGAATATGAAAATCATTGTATTCCCGCACAATATCGGGGAATTCCGACGGGCCGTGGGTATAGTCACCGGCATGGATGATAAAATCACAACCCTCGGCTTCGGCGCGCTTCTGCATTTCGTGCAGATGCTCCTGTGTTCCGCAGATAAAAACGTGGGGATAGTGGTGGAAGTCGGCAAAAAGAAGGAATTTCACGGCAATATGCTCCTTGTTAGTTTGATCAGAGCTTCAGCATTCTGCGAAGCACGGGGTTAATGGTGCAGGCCATTTTATAAAAGCCGAGGTCGTTGGGATGCACGTTGTCCACAAAACAGAGCTCGCCGTCAGGGCCAAAGAAGGTGCTGCCGTCGATAAACTCGATGTTCATATCACCGGCCTCGCGAGCCTTATGCAAAGTGTCAAGGATGACGTCGCGGTTATCGATCTTGTAAACGCTGGAGGTTGCGGGTCGGGAGAGCATGAGGATGGGCACATCGGGGCGAAGCTCGCGGAAGCGCTTATAGAAGGGATAATGGGTTTCCCGCAGGTGTGCGCAGTTGGGGGCGTTGTGGTCGTAATCGTAGACAAAGAGGCTCATATCCAGCCCGGCGATATATTCGGCCATAGCGATCTCGCCTTTTGCGCAGCCGGAGAAGCCAAGATTGACGAAATCGATATCGAGCATGCGGGAAAGAATGGCACTGTATACATTGTGATGGTTTGCGCAGCATCCGCCCTCGGTGATGGAAGAACCGTAGAAAACGATGGGAGGAGCAATCCGGTACGGTGTGGGCGCAAGCACCTCGGAACCTTCCGCAAATGTCACGGAAATATTCTCGATCAGTTCGTTTCGGGGGAAGAAGATGAGAACATCCTCCATTTTAGGTGCCTTTTTGAAAGCCTTCTCAAAGGAAAGGGTCTCATAATCCGGGGGGCAGACAAGTCCGGCAAAACGGCTTTCGGCGTGCGGACCGATGAATACGGATGCCGCCTGGCAGGCGTAGATGGACATGCCCTTGTCGATCTCCAGCGTTTTGAAGGTGATATGCACCGTGAAATTCTCGGAGTTCGTGCGGAAGCCGAGACGGGCGCCGGGGCAGCGTAGGCCGAGCTTTTCGCTGACGGCAGTTGCTGCAATAACATCATCGGGCAGGCGGCGAAGCTCTCCCGTGCGGTCATATTCCGGCAAGCCGAAAACTTGCAGCGGCTCGTCGCGGAAGGAAAGGGTCGTTTTTTCGGAAGTTATGATCATGGTCGGTACCCCTTTTGAATTTGTTAGTTCTGTCCGAAGCCGTATTTGCGGATGAAATAGGAGGGTGTGCAGCTCCAGGCATGGCACATGCTGTTCATCATACGGTCGTTGTAGGGGGAGAAGTCGGGATCCTCGGGAACATAGGCCTCAAAGAAGGTGTCGGCACCGCGGTCGATCATGCCGCCCCAGATCTTCATCATATAATCCTCGGCTTCCTTGCGAAGTCCGCAGGAAAGCATGGCATCTACCGCATAGTGGTGCATATAGGGGGTGAAGGGCTTGACGGAATCGGGATCTGCCATCACGCGGCGGAGAACGTCGCGGGCTTCCTCACCGGTGAGAACGCCGCCAAGTACCATCCATGCGGCGGAATGTACGCTATAGTGCTCCTTGTCATAGGCGTTGACAAAGGCGTGAAGCTCCTCGTTGTACAGATGCTTGCGGGCGGCGGCACGGCCGGCGGCAAGCTGGGTCTCGTAGTCTTCGGTATCGAGTCCGGCCTTCTTGAGCGCTGCGATGAAGAGATCCAGCGTATAGAGATAAATGCCGTTGAAGGCGGTGCGCTTTTCGAGCCCCGGGCACCAGTCCACAAAGGTTTCGCGCTGCTCGGGAAGAAGACCGTTTTCGTCAAGAAGATTCTTGGTGGCGGAAAGCATGTCTTTTGCCACGGGAAGAAGCTCGGTAAAGGTGTCGATATCCTCGGTGTGCGCATAGTAGTCACACAGGGTGCAGACGTACATCAGCGAGTAGTCGCGCAAGAACCAGTAGCCGGAGACAAACATCTTATCCTCAAAGACGTAGCCCGGAAGGAAACCGGCGGCATTGCGGTCTGCGGCGGCAAAAAGGTAGAGGCAGCGGCGCACCAGGGCAAGGTTGTTCCAGGTGTAGTAGCCGGTCAGTGCCTCCAGGCGAAGATCGCCGATCCACAGACGGCGGTCGCGCTTGGGCCCGTCCTCAAAGACGCGCTGCATGCAGTTTTTCAGGGTGTTGACGGATACCCGGTCGATCACTGCAACCCGGGCGTCGCGAATCTCGCAGGGGATCAAGGATGCCGGATCCGCGCTGGTCTCCGCCGTGAAGCAGAAGTCGGACAGCACGGCATTTCTCGGCGTTTCGTCCACCGTCAGCTCCACAAAGCGGGCGGCATAGCGGCGGGAAAGGCGTACCTCGCCGGGGCCGAGAACGTTGACGGTCTCATCCTGCAGCCAGGAGCGGCAGAGGGTGCCGGAGTAGGTGCTGAAATCGTCGGCAAGCTCCCGCTCGGTCTCCAGAAAACGGAAGGTAATGCGCACGGGTGCATCGAGATAAACGTCATCCCACCAAAGCTTGAAGGAAAAATAGCCGACGTAATGGTTTCCGAGATCAATGAGAAGGCGATCCCCCTTCTTCATTACCTGGCGGGAAACGTCGGGACGGATCTCCGTCCGCAGAATGGGGGGGAGATTGTGGTCGGCCTTCAGGAGAAATTTTTCTTTCATGGTTTGTTTACCTCGATTCGTGATGTGTCGGATGATAACGGTTTTGCTTTAAAAGTACGATTGTTTCAATATGGGTCGAGTTAATAAGATTGATGTCATAGTCTTTTGCTAGTTGACGGGAACATATCAACTCTCCCTGTTGTAGGAAACATATCCATATTATAATATGTTCCTCCTAAATAATCAAATTTTCATCCTTAGCAAATAGAAATTCTCTCTCTTGTAAACTGAAATTTGCGAATGTCTCAAAATTTTATACCCATTTCATACGCCTTGGAAAGATGTTGAGGAATATTCTCACTTCGTACTTCT
>JAFYLV010000022.1 GCA_017556885.1 Clostridia bacterium
ATGCTCGCCTTGCCAATTATCATACCGAGCAGAGACATACCATGTTCCATTTTTGTCTTTGTACACTGCCATTAGTTTTCCTCCTTGTCTTCAGTATCCGTTGGATACCCGTAAATCATTTCCTCAAGGTATTTACGACTTACCCGGCCACTGAGCACAATGAAACCCTTCTCCTTCAGATCATCGTTCAATTTCTTTATAATTCGATATGATTCAGATCTGGAGACCCCCAACAATTCCTGAAGTTCTTCAGCCTTCACAAATAAACTTTTAGCCATTTGAAATCCTCCTGTTCAGTTAGTGAAAGACCGAAGCCTTTCACATATTCCGAATTTCAGAGGGGTAAAAGTCAACCCAAGTCGGAGATTTTTTTGTGAATAATTGAAAAGTGCTCGTGGTATCACCTGGTATCAGAGACACAGAGAAACATATGGGACTACAGTAAAAAAACAATAAAAAAAGCCCTTGTTCTTCCACTTCATTCATGGAAAAACAAGGGCTATTTGGGACATATATATTATTCACTAAGTCCATTGTTGGTATCAATTTGGTATCAAAGTGCCGATTTTAAGCTTTTCGGAATGCTTTTGGCGCTTAAAAACCCTTGATTCAACGGACTTTTTGCTTGAGGGTCAAACCACTGTTAGTTATTCCCACTCGATGGTGCCGATCGGCTTCGGGGTCAGGTCGTAGAGGACGCGGTTGATGCCGTCGACTTCGGCGGTGATGCGGGCGCAGATCTTGTGGAGAACGGCGTAGGGGATCTCCTCGATGGAGGCGGTCATGGCATCGCGGGTGTTGACGGCACGGATGATGGCAGGCCAGCCTTCGTAGCGGCTGTCGTCCTTGACACCGACGCTCTTGATGTCGGGCACGACGACGAAGTACTGCCAGACCTTGCCGGCGAGACCGGCATTGTCAAACTCTTCGCGGAGAATGGCATCAGCCTCACGGAGGGCATGGAGACGGTCGCGGGTGATGGCACCGAGGCAGCGGACGCCCAGGCCGGGGCCGGGGAAGGGCTGACGGTAGACCATGGCGTGGGGAAGGCCCAGCGCCTCGCCGACTACGCGAACCTCGTCCTTATAGAGCAGCTTCAGGGGCTCGACGAGCTCGAATTTCAGATCCTCGGGCAAACCGCCGACGTTGTGATGGCTCTTGACGGCCTTCTTGCCCTCGGCCTGCTTGATGCTCTCGAGGATGTCGGGATAGATGGTACCCTGGGCGAGGAAATCGACGTCCTCCAGCTTGCGGGCCTCATCGGCAAAGACATTGATGAACTCGGCACCGATGATCTTTCTCTTCTTCTCGGGATCGGCTACGCCGGCGAGCAGATCAAGGAAGCGGTCGGTGGCATCGACGTAGATGAGGTTGGCATCCAGTCCGTCCTGGAAGAGGCGGATGACGCCTTCGCTTTCATCCTTGCGCATCAGGCCGTGGTTGACATGGACGCAGACGAGCTGGCGGCCGATGGCCTTGATGAGCAGAGCGGCGACGACGGAGGAGTCCACACCGCCGGAGAGGGCAAGCAGGACCTTGCGGTCGCCCACCTGGGCGCGGACTTCGCGGATCTGAGCTTCGATAAATGCATTGGCAAGCTCGGGAGTTGTGATACGGGCCATGGATTCGGGACGGAGTTCACTCATTTTTCTATTCCTCCATTGATTTTGGCGTGTTTCGGGCGGAAAGCAAAAACAGCCGCCGTTGGCAGCTGTTTCCGTTTTGTCATGATTTACACGGCGCGGGTGACCTTATTGGAACGGAGGCACCGCGTGCACACATAGATATGGCGGGGAGAGCCGTCAACGATCGCCTTGACACGGCAGATGTTGGGCTTCCAGGGGCGGTTGGTTCTCCGATGAGAGTGGGAGACCTTGATACCGAAGGTAACACCCTTTCCGCAAATATCGCACTTTGCCATATTCGCACCTCCTCAATTCTTTACTATATCGCGCCTTTTGGTGGCGCGAGACCATAACATTATAGCAGATGAATTCCACAAATGCAAGTACCTTGACAAATTTTTTTTCGTTTTTTTCAAGATGCATACCTTTTTTTGCGGGGGAGGGGAATTTTTATCCAAAACTACCAGTTTTCCCCCTTGCTTTGCCGGTGGGAAACCGATATAATCAAGAAAAAAGCTCCCCGCTTTGGGGGAGACGGGAGGAAAAATATGAAGCAGATCAATATCGGCACGTGCATCAAGGGCCGCAAGGCGCTGGAATGGATCCCTGTGATGATGGATATCGGTTATGAGTGTGTGGCCATCAATTTCCATATGTCCACCGGCGATATCGATATCAAGGAGCTGGCTCCGAAGGTGCTGGAAAAGCTGGGGGATTCCGGTGTGTATGTTTCCTCCATCGGTTATTACTGCAATCCGCTGCAGAGCGAGGAGCAGAGAAAGACGCTGGAGTATTTTATTGACTGTGCCCATGATTTCGGCACCGATATGGTTTCCACCTTTGCAGGCGCCATTGAAGGTGACAGCGTTCCCAACGCCATCCCTCGCTTTAAGGAGGTCTTTGGTGAGCTTTGCCGCAGAGCGGAGGACCGCGGTGTGCGCATCGCCATCGAAAACTGCCCCATGGACGGTACCTGGCGCAGTGCCACCTGCAACATCGGATTCAATCCCAAGGCCTGGGAGATGATGTTTGATGCAGTTCCCTCCGATGCCCTGGGCCTGGAGTGGGAGCCGGGACATCAGCAGATCCAGCTCATTGATCCGCTGCCCCAGCTGAAGGAATGGGCACCGAAGATCATCCACCTGCACGGCAAGGATGCCTCCGTGGACGAGGCGGCTATCCGCCGCTATGGCATTCTCGGCGCGGCAAGCTTTGCGCCTCAGCGCACGCCCGGCTTCGGTGATCTCAACTGGACGGATATATTCTCCATCCTGCACAAGGCAGGCTACGAGGGCGATATCTGCGTGGAGGGCTATCACGATCCCATCTATCGCGGCGAGTGGGAGACCACGGCACAGATCCATGCCTGCAAGTATCTGAAATGGTGCCGCGGCGGCGATTTTGTGCCCAATCTGCTGGACTGATCCAAGGAGCAATGCAATAATGGAAGCCAAACGGATTTTTAACTGCCCGACGGAAACCCTGGAAGAGTTTGAACGGGCGGCGAAGACGGCTGCTGCCCTCGGCTATACCCATATGACGGTATCCGATCTGCCCAAGAGCATCTGGCAGTGGGACCGCGACCGGTTTGATCCCTATCCCAACTGGGGCATGATGCATGCGGCGCTTTTCAAGGTCTACGTGCCGGAAAAACTGCGGAAATATCTTCCCTGCGATTATGCGGAGAAGAATCTGCAGATCGTTGCCGATCGCTGCAAGATCCTGAAGAAATACGGACTGAAGGCGGCCTTCCACGGCTGTGAGCCTGCATGGCTTCCGGAGGAGGTCTACCGTGCGCATCCCGATTGGCGCGGTGGTCGCTGCGACCATCCCCGCCGGGCGCGCAAGGCGTATTTCAGCCCCTGTATTGACAATGAAGAGGTCCTCGCCATGTACCGCGAGGCGGTGGCGGCCATCTGCCGCGTGGCACCGATTGAAAACTTTACCTTTATGACCAACGATTCCGGTGGCGGTATCTGCTGGGGTATTTATCTTTATCCCGGTCAGAACGGACCGGCGGCCTGTGCGCATATTTCCTTTAAGGATCGCATCACCAAGTTCTTATCCACCCTGCAGGCCGGCGCGGCCGACGCAGGCCTTTGTGCCGACGTGGCCATCAACGGGCCGAAGCCCCTGGAGGCGGCCTCCGCCATTCCCTATCTTGCCGACGGACAGTATATCAACGGTCAGGGACGGGAATCTGCCACCAATTATATGGGCTGCGGACTTTCCGATTATTTCTATTCCTGCAATTTCTTCCCGGTAAAGGGTCTGCAGCAGCCGGTTTCGTTTGCCCGGGGCTATGCCTCTGTGGAGGCAAATCCCGAGCGCAACTGTACCGTCAGCCTGGAGCGCGTGGACAACGATATCTGTCTTGCGATCATGGAACTTGCAGAGGGCGGAGAAAACGAGACGCCCGCAAAGCTTTGGGGATTGCTTGAAAAGGTGGCGAAAAAGGTTGCGTCGTATGCGCCGGAACATCTTCTGCGCGCATGGGAGGCCATCGACCGCGCGATCACCCAGATCGCGCATCTGGAGGCCGGCGGTCCCATCCTGATGCTTGGTTGTCTTAATCAGCGCTGGCTCAACCGCCCCTTCGTTCCATTCCCCATGGAACTGACGGAGGAGGAGAAGAGCTGGTGGCGTCCCTTTATCTTCCAGGCAAACTCCGAGGAGACGGCCTGCGACCTGATGAATCTGCAGTGCTATCCGCTGGTGCGCGGACATTCGGGCAAGTACATCGCCGTGCATCTCATCGAGGGTGCTGTTCGTGACCTTGCAAACGCCGAGAACTGCTACAGAGCCGCGGCAAAGGCCGGAGACGCGGAACGATGGAATCTGGAGGCCGACCGGATGCATGCCTGCATCCTGCTGTGCCGCAATGCCGTCAACGCCTGCCGGTTCCAGGAGATTCTGGACCGGACGGATTATTCCCTTGGCCCTTGCGAGAACGACGTGTGGCATACCGCGCCGGATGAGCGCCTGAGGGATATGCAGGTCATTTTCCGCAATGAGCTGGATAACACCGAGGAGATGGCAAAGCTGCTGGAGGGCCGCGAGAGCGACATCTTCTATGTGGCGGAGCGCCCGGAGGACGAGGATATTTTCCTCTTTGGCCCCAATCTTGTGGCGCAGCTGCGCAAAAAGCAGAACGTGATGATGGATCATTATCTGGAACTGCAGCGCCTCTGGGCAAGACACAACTGAAAACGAAAAGAGACCGGAAGTTCCGGTCTCTTTTTACTTATATCAACTTTTTCAGAAGCTCGGGGGGATAATCGGGCACGGCGCCGGGCTGGGTGACGACGTAGTCGCTTAACAGAACGCCGCGGTCCTGACATTCCGGGAGGGAACGGCCTTTGAGCAGGTTTGCGCAGAAGCAGGCGGAGAAACTGTCTCCGGCACCGACGGCGGAAACGAGCTTCGAGCCGGGCTTGCGGGAGAGGTGGAAGGTGTCGGTCCCGGCATCGTAGACCATGGCACCGTCCTTGTCAAGCGTGACGATGACCGTGCGGATGTTGGGATATTCCGCGACGATGGCCCGGCAGAAGGACCGGGAGTAATCGGCAGGAGTATCCACACAGATGAGTTCCAGATCGGAAAGCACCTCGTACTCCTCTCGGCTGACCTTCAAAATGGTGCAGACAGAGAGGGACCGCAGGAGAATATCCCGCGAAAAGAAGGGCGGCCGCAGATTGATATCGCAGAAAACGTGGGTGAATCGCAAGGAGAGCAGGTTGGAAAGGGTGCGCCAGGAGACAGGGCTGCGCTGCGCAAGGGAGCCAAAGTATAAAAGGGAATCCTTTGGATCGGGGAGCGCATCGGGGATCGGAATATAGTCATAGGCCACGTCGGTCAGCAGACGGTAGGAGGGACGGCCCTCGTCATCCTGCGTAACTTGACATGCGCCGGTCGGATGGCCCACTTTTGCAATACAGGAAGGGTCAAGATCAAGGGCGGCGACCCGACCCAATGCTTCGTTGCCGAGCGCATCACGTCCGACGGCGGAGACAAACGTGGGCTGCTCGCCAAGTTTGCGGAGATGGGCGGCAAAGTTGAAGGGAGCACCGCCGATATACTTTTCATTTGGCCAGACATCCCAAAGGATCTCACCGAAAACAACAATACTCATGCGCGCACCTCACAGTCGGATAAGTCTCCTGCGAACAGGGATTCAAGACGGAAAACTTCTGTCGATTCAAGTTCCAGCCGGGAGAGACTGTGATCTGCAATATGGGGAATACAGAGGGTGCCGAGACCGCCGCCCGTCCAGACTTCCGTGGAGGTGCGGTCGCAGAGTAGGCGGAGGGAGATAAGTCCATCCTCGGAACAGAGAGGAAGGCGGCGCTTTCCGCAGCGAAGCTCTCCGGCGTTGGGATCCACTGTGAGACGAAGGCCGAAAAGAGAAACGGAAAGGGGGCTGCCTGCCCGGAGACAAAGGGATACGTTTACCGGCCCCGGAGGAAGCTCGCGGCGCAGGCCGCGGGTGTCTTCCGCAGATAGCGTAAAGACGGTCTTTCCGTCGTAGTCGGGAAGGGGATTTGCCCGGAGCCAAAGCTCGCCGGTATACTCGCACAGGGTGAGCTCGGCGGGGACGGTCATGGCGCTTTGGAAATGAGTGGCGGGGATGTTGGAGCGATCCCAGGCGATGCGGTAGATGCGCCCGTCGGGGGAATCGCTGAAGGTTTGCGCCGCGTAGCTTAGGTTGCCCTCGCCGGTGAGGCAGCGCACGGGAGTGACGGGACGGAAGGCGGTGCCGTCAAATTCACCGATAACGTAATAGCCGGAGGCCCCGGAAAGCACCCAAAGCTCGCGCCCGTCAGGAGCGGGAAGGGGATGAAAATCGGGACACTCGGCATCGCCGGGAAGATCGAGGCGGCAAAGCTCCCGCCAGGAGAGAAGATCCTCCGATGCAAAGATCGCATAGGTGCAGCCCGTGAGATACAGGGACATCACATATCCGCCGGCGGCGGGGCAGCGGACAACTTTCGGATCGCGGTTTTCACCGGCCACGTGAGGCAGAACGGGGTTTTGCTTATATTTGTTGAAATGAATGCCGTCAAGACTCCATGCCAAACACTGGGTGTAGGGCTGCCCCGCGGAAAGGGCGGAGGTGCCGCCGGCGGCAGTGTAGAAAAGAAGCAGGGCGGGGGAATCTGCCGTGCCAAGCCCGGTCACGTTTTCCGTATCGACGATGGCGGAGCCGGAGAACATGGTGCCGAGGGTGTCGGGACGGAGGGCGAGGGGGAGATCCTCCCACGTGACGAGATCACGGGACACGGCGTGCCCCCAGTGCATATTGCCCCACATGGGGCCCACGGGGTTGTGCTGGTAGAACATGTGCCACTGCCCGCGGAAAAAGACAAGGCCGTTGGGATCGTTGATCCAGCCGGTGGGTGCGGTGAAATGTACCCGGGGGCGATAACGCTCAGCCTCGATCGGCATCGGCGCAGGTGTGTCGGAAAGGGTGAGAGGGAGGTCAATGTCCGGCTCGAAGGAAAGTTCCAGCGTTTGTCCGGCAAAGGGGCTGACGTCGTAGCTGTATACCCATTCGCCGCAAGCGGCGGCACGGACGGAAAGATCAAAGATCAGCGCATCTTCATGAAAAAAGCGCAAACGCTTTTCCGCGGCATGGGGACTGACGGGGAGAAGCAGATATTTTCTGTCGATGGTAAGCTGCATTTTTTTCATCCTTTCGGGAAGAAATAAGACGGTTTGCCACACCTTTTATTATAATCGCGGAGACACCCGCCGTCAAGGGAAAAACGGTGCGGAAAAAGAGTGGATTTTCTAAAGAAAAATTACAAAAATCCTTTGACACAAATTGCTGCGATGTGGTATAATTCAACATGTAAGATTGTACCTTTTCGGACGCCGGCGAAAATGCGACGGAAAGCCCGACCACACAACACCTTGTGGAGGAGAATAGCTTTGGCGTATAAATATATGATCAACGGCGGTGCCTGCCTTAAGGGTGCCATTAATGTGGGAGGCTGCAAAAATGCGGCCGTTGCCATTCTGCCCGCGGCCACAATGGTCCGCGGTGTTTGCCGTATTGAGAATGTGCCCCGCATCAGCGATATCTATGCCTGGCTGGATATCCTCACCCGTATGGGTGTGTCCGTGAGATCGATCAACGAGACCACCGTGGAGATCGACTCCACCAGCCTCCGCAGCATCCCCGCCACCTTTGATGTGATGCGCGAGATGCGCGCTTCCTATTATCTCATCGGCGCGCTGCTCTCCCGCTTTGGTGAGGCGCAGGTCTCCATGCCCGGCGGTTGTGATTTCGGTGTCCGTCCCATTGACCAGCACATCAAGGGCTTCCGCAGCCTCGGATCGGATATTGAGGTGCGTAACGGCATCATCCACGCGAAGGCAGAGCACCTTGCCGGCAACCACGTGTACATGGACGTGGTGTCCGTCGGTGCGACCATCAACGTGATGCTTGCCGCGACTCTTGCCGACGGTATGACCGTTATCGAGAATGCTGCGAAGGAGCCGCACATCGTTGATGTGGCCAACTTCCTCAACACCATGGGTGCGGACATCAAGGGCGCCGGTACGGATATGATCAAGATCAACGGTGTCAAGGAGCTGCACGGCGGAACCTATTCCATTATTCCCGACCAGATCGAGGCGGGCACCTATATGGTTCTTGCCGCGGCCACGGAGAGTGATCTGCTCATCAACAACGTCATTCCCAAGCATCTGGAATGCATCACCGCAAAGCTCCGCGAGATCGGGGCCGATGTGGAAGAACTGGACGAGGCTGTCCGCGTGCGCGGCAACGGCCGTCCCGGTAAGGCCATGATCAAGACCATGCCGCACCCGGGTTTCCCCACCGATATGCAGCCCCAGATCGCGACCCTGCTTGCCCTTGCGGACGGAACTTCCGTTGTTACCGAGGGCGTGTATGACAACCGTTTCCGCTATGTGGACGAGCTTCGCCGCATGGGTGCCCACATTCAGGTGGATGGAAAGGTAGCTGTCATTGAGGGCGTCGCAGGATTCACCGGAGCCGCTGTGCGTGCCTGTGATCTGCGTGCGGGTGCGGCGCTTGTCATCGCCGGCCTTGCCGCCACCGGTCTCACGGAGATCGAAGGCGTGTCCCACATCGAGCGCGGCTATGAAATGATGATCGAAAAGCTCTGTGCCGTGGGCGCAGATATCTCCGTTCGTGAGATCGAGACCCCGTCGGTAATCCGGGAGGCGCTGTAGGGTAGCGCGCCATATAAACCGGTAAAGACGTAAAAACGGTCGGGGGCCCGTATTTCCGGATCCCCGACTTTTATTATTTTTAGAGACAACCAACCAAGCAGGATGCTGAAAGGCACATAACTTATGTTGAAATACTTTTCCATCGCAAGCAGTTCCTCCGGCAACTGCCATTTTCTTACCGACGGCGTGACCAATGTTCTTATTGATGCCGGTGTTTCCGCCCGGAAGATCACCGCCGCACTTGCTGCAAATGAGCTGCGGCTGGGGGATATCCTCTACGTTCTGGTCACCCACGGCCATCAGGATCACGTGCACAGCGTGGCTGCACTTTATGAAAAATACGGCGTCAAGGTCATCACAAACAAGCTGACCGCCGCCGAGCTGATGAAGGATATGCCGAAGAAGGCCATTAAGGGTGTGTACACTCCCGGTGCGGCCTTTGCCATCGGCAATATCCGCATCAATACCTTTCCCCTGTCCCACGATGCACCCTGCTGCAACGGTTTCCGATTTACGGGACGGACAGGTGAGAGCCTTGCCTTTGCAACGGACCTTGGCTTTGCGGACAAGGCCGTGGTGGATGCCCTGACCGGCGCGGGCCTTGTGGTTTTAGAGTCGAATTATGACGAACATATGCTGCAGACCGGCCCCTATCCCCAGACCCTCAAGCGTCGTATCTGCTCCACAACGGGACATCTGTGCAACCTGGATTGCGCAAATGCGCTGAAGGAGCTTTCTGCGCGCGGCACGAAGTATTTTGCCCTGGCGCACTTAAGCGATCATAACAACACACCGGAGACGGCGCTGGCTGCGGCGGAGAAAGCCCTTGAAGGCACAGGATGCAGCGTCAAGGCGCTGCCCAAGGACGGCGCAGGCCCCGTTTACATACTGGAAAAGACGGAAATATGGTCCGCGTAAAGCTTATCTGTGTGGGAAAGCTCAAGGAGAGCTTCTATAAGCAGGCTGCCGCAGAGTACGAAAAGCGGCTGAAGGGCTACTGCCTGCCGGAGATCCTGGAGCTTGCGGAGGAACGGCTGCCGGATGCGCCCTCTCAGGCGGAGATCGACGCCGCCCTCGGGCGGGAATCGGCTCGGATATTTAAGAGTATCCCGCCCCGTGCCTATACGGTGGTCATGACCCCCGAGGGGAGAAAATGTGACAGCGCCGGTGTAGCAAAGCTGCTTTCGGAGGCGGAGATCGCCGGCGGCGGAACGGTGTGTTTTATCATCGGCTCTTCCTTCGGGCTTGACCCGGAAGTCAAACACCGGGCAAACTGCCTGCTTTCCATGTCGGACATGACCTTTCCCCATCATCTGGCCCGGATCATGGTGCTGGAGCAGATCTACCGGGGCTATTCCATCCGCGCCGGCGGAAAATATGACAAATGAAAATTCCCGATCCTGCATAGACGGCAAGGATCGGGAATATTTTTTTGGTAAAAAGAGATGATCGGGGGAAGTGATGGGTATGCATTTGAACATCCGGGTGGCAACGCTCCGGCGGCTGGAGGTGCTGAATATTCAGAACGGCAGGCGGTTGGGGATCCTGTATGCCTGCGAGATCGACACGGAGAGCGGCTGCATTCGAAACCTCACCGTCCGGACGGGGGAGGGACTGTTTTCTGCAGGACCCCACCGGGATCGCTGCATTCCCTGGAGCCAGGTGGTGCGCATCGGGCAGGATGCGGTGCTGGTGGACTGCGAGGCGGGGGGAGAGGAGCCGGAACGGGAACCGTGTATCCGTCTGTAGATCACCTGCTTGGCTTTACAAGCATGCCCGCAAGGGAGAAAAGCAGGTAGAAAAGGATATTTGCGCAGACGATGCTGGCACCGGCCGGGGTAGAGAAGAAGTAGGAAACGGTGATGCCGCAAAGAAAACACAGGGCGGAGAGTACCGCCGAGGATATGACCGCCGTGCGGAAACTGCGGAAGAGGCGCAGCGAGGTGACGGCGGGGAAGATGATGAGGCTGGAGATCAGCATGGCACCCATCAGCCGCATACCGATGACCACGGTGACCGCCGTCAGGGCGGCACACAGCAGGGCGTAGCCCTCTGCCCGCAGACCGCTGGCACGGGCAAAGTCCTCATCAAAGGTGACCGCAAAGATGCGGGGATAGAAAAGCACAAACAGGGTGAGGACGACGACGGAGAGAACGATGCACAACAGCACATCCTCCCGGCTGACGGCAAGGATCGAGCCGAACATATAACTGCTTAAGTCTACATTAACGCCCGGGGTGACGGAAATGGCCATGACGCCGATGGCGAGGGCGCCGGTGGAAAGAATGGCCACGGCGGCATCTCCGCGCAGGCGGGCGGAATGGCGGCGGTGCATAAGGGAAAAGGCGGCGACGAGCACCACGGGGATGGCGATCTTCAGGGGTGCGAGATTGGCAACCAGCGCCACGGCGGTGGCACCGAAGGCCACGTGGGAAAGACCGTCACCGATCATGGAAAGATTTTTGAGCACCAGAATGACTCCGAGCAGCGCAGCGCAGAGGCTGATGAGTAGGCCGGCAACGATGGCGCGCTGCATAAAGGGATAAGAAAGCATTTCAAGGATGGATTCAAGCATGACAGACACCTCCGAGCAGAAGTTCGGCGGCATCACTTGCACGGTAGTCCTCCGCCGGACCGAAATAGACCTGCCGGCCGGCAAGGTGCAGCACGTGGGTGGCATCGGAGAGGGCGGCCTGCATATCGTGGGAGATCATGATGACCGTCATGCCTTCGCGGTTGCAGTCGCGGATGATGCCGTAAAGTTCCGCCGTGACCACGGGGTCGAGTCCGGCGACGGGTTCATCCAGCAGGAGAACACGGCGGGTGGCGCACAGGGCGCGGCAGAGCAGCACACGCTGCTGCTGACCGCCGGAAAGCTCCTGCCAGGGGCGGCGGGCAAGATGAGAAATCCCCAGCTTTTCCATAACTTCTGCAGCCCGGCGTCGGGCGGCGGCAGAATAGAACAGACGGCGGCCAAGAGAATTCTGACAGCCGGAAAGCACGATCTCCCGGACGCTTGCGGGAAAATCCCGGGCGATGGAGGCCTGCTGGGGCAGATAGCCGATCTCTGTGCGGCGAAGTCCCTCACCGAAGGTGATCTCCCCGCGATCGGGAGATTTCAGAGAGAGAAGCGCCTTCATAAGCGTGGATTTTCCGGAGCCGTTTTCGCCGACGATGCAGAGATAATCTCCGGCGGAAAGGGAAAACTCCACGTCCTCAAGGACACGGCGGCCCTCATAGGACAGCGCGAGGTTTTTGCAGGTGATGAGCGCCATAATTATTTCAGAGCCTCCGTAAGAACCGTAACATTTTTGTTCATCAGGGAGAGATAGGTCTCTCCGCGGGAATATTCCTCCGCCGTCACGTTGTGGCAGGAATGCAGTGTAAGCACCTTTGCGCCGGAAGCCTCGGCAATGGCATCCGCCACGAGGCCGGAGGAAAGCTCACACTTGAGCACAACAGGGATGGCATCTGCCTTTACCCGGTTGATGAGGGCGGCAACAGTGGCAGCACTGGGCTCGGTATCCGCTGCGCAGCCGGGAAAGGCGGAAACGGCCTCAAGGCCGAGCTGCTCGGTGAAATAGCGCATGGGAAAACGGTCGCCGAAGATGAGCGTGCGGCGCGTGCCGCCTGTCACCGCGGCCTGCAGGCGGTCGGATAAGGTGCGAAGCTCTTCACAGTAGCTTTCGGCACGGCTGCGGTAGGTTTCTTCATTTTCGGGATCTGCAGCACAGAGGGCATCGGAGATGCCGCGGACGATCTCCTCGGCCATTTTCGGAGAGGTCCAGACGTGCTCGTCGTATTCCCCGTGGTCGTGGCCGGTATGCTCGGCGTGATCGTGATCTGCCGCGCAGAGGGAATCCACACATTCCATCATCTTCACAACAGAGCAGCCGGCACCGCCGGAAAGAAGGGTATCGGCCCATGTGTCCGATGTGCCGCCGTTGCAGATGAAAAGATCGCATTCGGTGATGCGGCGCATATCCTGCGGGGTGGGATCGTAGGTGTGGACCTCCTCACCGGGGGCAATGAGAAGCTCAAGCGCAATAAGATCCCCGGCGATGGCCCGCGCAAAATCGTAGGCGGGGAAGACGGTGCAGACCACGGAGATGCAATCGTCGGAGTTTTTTTCCGTGGTACAACCGCAAGTCAGGGAGAGAAGAAGGGCGAGGGTCAGCAAAAGTACAAGGATCCGTTTCATTTGCACCCTCCGCAATCGGCGCAGGTGCCGTAGATGGTGGTTTTTGCATTGTCCACGCAGAAACGGTGCTCGGCCATGATATGTGCTTCCATTTCCTTCATAAAGGCACAGTCCATATGAATGAGACGTCCGCAGCGGCCGCACTTCAGGTGAAAGTGGCTGCGGCAGGCATCCTTTTTATACTGATAGAGGGAGCCGCGTCCCTCGGGGGAGACAAAGCGCACCAGCTCGCCCTCCTCCGCGAAGCGGGAGAGCAGGCGGTAGACGGTGGCCTGTCCAAGAGACAGGCTTTTTTCCTTTAATATATCTCCGGCGGAGAAGCAGGCCTCCGGCCGTTCTCTGAAAAACTGCAGCAGGGCTTCCCGCTGACGGGTATCGTATTCCTTGCGTCCCACGGGCGCACCTCCCGGAAATGAATTTGATAGTGAGTATCAAAAATTATACCACCGGCGGACGAGCTGTGTCAATATCCCGGCAAAATTCTCCGGTGACATTGACAGAACGGGGGAAATGTGCTATATTTATCTTTGTATTTCATATATCCATCGGCAATGACCGGGAAGAAGTACGAAGACCTCCGTTACAAAGAGAGCAGCCGGGCGGTGAGAGGCGCAAACGGACCTTCGGAATACAGCCCGCGAGCCGCGCCCCCGAAACGGTCTGACTGTGTGTAGGCGGCGCCGGGTCACGCCCGTTACAGCGTTTTGAGGCCGCCTCCTTCGGGAAGCGGTAAATTGAGGTGGTACCGCGGTTCTTCGCCCTCAGCAGATTCTGCTGGGGGCTTTTTTGATACCCCCGCAAAGCAAAGGAGTAATACCCATGCCCATTACCGATTTTCTGGAAAAGAACGCTCGCAACTGGCCGGGCGACGTGGCTTTGGTGGAGGTCAACCCCGCCATGGAGCCTGCAAAGCCGGTCACCTGGCGTGAATACAGCCTGATTGAGGCCGCCACCGGCGGCAGCTACCGCCGCGAGATGACCTGGCGGGAATTTGACGTGCGCGCCAACCGCTTTGCCAACCTGCTGCTCACCCGCGGTGTCAAGAAGGGCGACAAGGTCGCCATCCTTCTGATGAACTGCCTGGAGTGGCTGCCCATCTATTTCGGCATCCTCAAGTGCGGCGCACTCGCCGTTCCCATGAATTACAGATATACTGCCGACGAGATCAAGTACTGCCTGGATCTTGCCGATGCCTCCGTGCTGGTCTTCGGACCGGAATTTGTGGGCCGCGTGGAGCAGATCAGCGACCGCATTCCCGACGTGCGGCATATGTTCTATGTGGGCAAGGATCTGCCCCGCTTTGCCGACAGCTATGATACCCTCGTCACCTACTGTTCCTCCACGCCTCCGGCGGTGCCCCTCACCGATGAGGATGATGCCGCGATCTATTTCTCCTCCGGAACCACCGGCTTCCCCAAGGCCATTCTGCATAACCACCGGGCGCTTGTCTCCTCCTGCATGACAGAGCAGAAGCATCACGGCCAGACCCGGGATGACGTTTTCCTCTGCATCCCGCCCCTGTACCACACCGGCGCGAAGATGCACTGGTTCGGAAGCCTTCTTGTGGGCGCAAAGTCTGTGCTGCTGCGCGGTGTCAGCCCCGAGTGGGTGCTGCGCTGCGTATCCGATGAGGGATGTACCATCGTATGGCTGCTGGTGCCTTGGGCGCAGGATATTCTCGATTCCATCGACCGGGGCGACCTGAAGCTCTCCGATTATCATCTGGATACCTGGCGGCTGATGCACATCGGCGCGCAGCCCGTGCCGCCGAGCCTCATCAACCGTTGGAAGAAGATCTTCCCCCATCACGAGTACGACACCAACTACGGTCTGTCCGAGTCCATCGGTCCCGGCTGCGTGCACCTTGGTGTGGAGAATATCCACAAGGTGGGTGCCATCGGCAAGGCGGGCTATCTCTGGGAGACCCGTGTGGTCGATCCGGAGGGAAATGCCGTCACCGACGGTGAGGTTGGCGAGCTTTGCGTGCGCGGTCCCGGCGTCATGAAGTGCTACTATCACAATCCCGAAGCCACCGCCGAGATCCTGAAGGACGGCTGGCTCTTCACCGGCGACATGGCCCGCGTGGACGAGGATGGCTTTATTTATCTGGTGGACCGCAAGAAGGACGTCATCATCTCCGGCGGTGAGAATCTTTATCCCGTCCAGATCGAGGATTTCCTCCGCGCCCATCCCGCCATCAAGGATGTGGCGGTCATCGGTCTGCCCGACGACCGTCTCGGTGAGATCTCCGCAGCCATCATCTCTCTGCGTGAGGGTGAGAGCGCCACGGAGGAGGATATCAACAACTTCTGTTTCGCCCTGCCGAGATACAAGCGTCCCCGCAAGATCATCTTTGCCGAAGTTCCCCGCAATCCCACCGGCAAGATCGAAAAGCCCCGACTGCGGGAGATCTACTGCGGCGGCAGCCTCGTGGAAAAGCAGATCACAAAATAAGTATAAAACCCAAAAGAGAGCCGAAAGGCTCTCTTTTTGCATGCAATTTTTGTTGCAATTCCGGGGGGTATGCGATATACTTAAATTGATATATTCTGGTACGATCCCAGAGGAGAAAAAATACTATGATGCGCATTGAAACTCACACCCATACGGGCAATATCGACATTGTCGCGACCATTTCCCCGGAGGATATGGTTTATATGAACCGGGATATCGGCTGCGGCGGCGTGGCCATCACAAACCACTATTTCCCCTATCTGGAGGAGTGGTATCCCGAAAAGCTTAATAACATTGACCATGCAGGTTATATTGATTTCTATCTGGAGGCTTACCGCCGGGCAAAGGCGGTGGGAGATAAGGAAAACTTCCCTGTTTTTCTCGGCATCGAGCTGCGTTTCCGCGGCAAGATCAACGATTACCTCGTTTACGGCCTGACGGAGGAATTCCTCTATGACAGTCCCCGGCTGTGTGACCTGACACTGGATAAATTCCTGGAGATCAAGCCCTCCGATGCGCTGGTGTATCAGGCGCATCCCTTCCGCAACGATATGGAGGTCACCGATCCGAAAAAGCTCTTCGGCGTGGAGGTCAGCAACGGCTCCACCGATCCTCGCCGCAACGCCATGGCAGAGGCCTGGGCAGCGGTGTGGGGACTGCATCGCATCTCCGGCTCCGACTGTCACCGTCCGCCCCAGCTTGGCCGCGGCGGTATCATCACCATGCACGATGTGCACACGGATAAGGAACTGGTGGAGCTTTTGAAGAGCGACGATTATACTCTCATCTCCCGTGTGGAGCCCAAATAAAGAAAGGCGGATGTAAAATAATGGAAAAGGTCAAAATTATTTTTGTCGGTCTCGGCGGCCGCGGATACGGTCTTCTCAGAGACGTTTGCCAGATGAATGATGTGGAGATCGTTGCAGTATGCGATCTTCTGCCCGAGCGCGTTGAGCGCGCTGCGAAGCTGGTGCAGGAGCAGATGGGAAATACGCCGGTATCTTCAACGGATTATAAGGAGCTGTTTGCCACCGTCAAGGCGGACGCGGTCATCACCCCCTCTGCCTGGCAGGCACACGCACCCATTTGCATCGATGCCATGAAGGCAGGTATGTACGCCGCCACCGAGGTGGGCGGAGCCACGAGCATCGAGCAGTGCTGGGAGCTTGTTCGCACCAGCCGTGAGACGGGAATGCCCTGCATGATGCTGGAAAACTGCTGCTACGGCGAGTTTGAAATGGCAGTTTTCAATCTGGTCCGCAACGGATTCTTCGGCGAGCTTGTGCATGCAGAGGGCGGCTACCGCCACGATCTGCGCGCCGAGGTGGCGCTGGGACACGAGCGGCATCATTACCGCCTGGACAACTACAAGCGCCGCAACGGCGACGTTTATCCCACCCACGCCCTCGGTCCTATCGCGAAGACGCTGGACATCAACCGCGGCAACCGCATGGTTTCGCTGGTTTCCGTGGCCTCCAAGGCCCGCGGCGTCAACCGCTGGATCCTTGAGAACCGTGGCGAGGACTTTGAAAACGCACGGGAAGCCTTTGCCCTTGGCGATGTGGTGACCACCATCATCACCTGCGCAAACGGCGAAACCATTACCCTGACCCATGACACCACCCTGCCGCGCCCCTATTCCCGCAACTACATCATTCAGGGCACCAAGGGTATCGCCTCCGAGGATGCGAATTTCTCCATCAGCATCGAAGGCCTGACGCCCCAGAACGACAGCTGGGATCCCAACGAGTGGAGACCCATGAAGGAATATTACGAGACCCACGGCCATCCCCTCTGGAAGGCATACCGCTCCGCCGGTGTCAAGTCCGGTCACGGCGGCATGGACTATCTGGTGCTGCGCGCCTTCATCGAGGCTGTCCGCGATAAGACCGATACGCCCATCGACGTTTACGATACCGCTGCCTGGATGGCCATCACGCCCCTTTCGGAGGATTCTGTGGCCTGCGGCGGAAAGCCCGTTGCCATCCCCGACTTTACCGAGGGCCGCTGGCTGACCCCGCGCCCCGTTGTCCGCGGCAAATACTGCCTTGACGAGGTGTGCGAGGAAGCATTTGAAGGTATTACCGAACTTTAAAAAATAAAAGGAGACGCAATATGTCTTTTAAGCTTTGTGTGATCGGCGCGGGCAGCGTCGGATTTACTCGCCGCCTGTTCTCCGATTTGATGATCGTACCCGAATTTCACGATATCGAGGTCGCCTTTACTGATATCAACGCAGAAAACCTGCGCATGGTCTATGAGCTTTGCCAGCGGGATCTGGAGGCCAACGGCGTTAACATCAAGATCCATACCACCCTGGATCGCCGCGAGGCTCTCACCGGTGCACGCTACATCATCAACTGTGTGCGCATCGGTATGTTGGAGGGCTTTGAGACCGATGTCAATATTCCCCTGAAATACGGCGTTGACCAGTGTGTCGGTGATACACTCTGCGCCGGCGGTATTATGTACGGCCAGCGCGGCGTTGCGGCGATGCTGGAGTTTTGTAAGGATATCCGCGAGGTCTCCGAGCCGAACGCCCTGCTTCTCAACTACGCAAACCCCAATGCCATGATGACCTGGGCGGCTATCAAGTACGGCGGCGTGCGCACCCTCGGTCTTTGCCATGGCGTGCAGGGCGGCCATCACCAGATCGCAAAGGCTCTGGGGCTGGAGAAGAAGGATGTCGACATCATCTGCGCCGGTATCAACCATCAGACCTGGTACATTTCCGTCAAGCACAACGGCGAGGATCTTACCGGTAAGATCCTGGAGGCCTATGAGAATGACCCCGCACTGAGCGCGAAGGAAAAGGTGCGCATCGACGTTCTGCGCAACTTCGGCTATTATTCCACCGAGTCCAACGGACACCTCTCCGAGTACGTGTCCTGGTACCGCAAGCGCCCCGACGATCTGGTCAACTGGATCAATACCGAGACCTCCTGGATCGATGGCGAGACGGGCGGATATCTGCGCGTCTGCAACGAGGGCCGCAACTGGTTTGAGTACGATTTCCCCAACTGGATGGCAGCGCCTCCCCAGCAGTACATTCCCGAGAAGCGCAGTGAGGAGCATGGCTCCTACATCATTGAGGCGATGGAGACCGGCCGTCTCTACCGCGGCCATTTCAACGTCATGAACAACGGCTGCATCACAAACCTGCCCGACGAGTGCATCGTTGAGGTGCCCGGCTATGTGGATGCCAACGGCATCAACATTCCTCAGGTGGGCGATCTGCCCCTCGGCTGTGCCGCCGTGTGCAGCCAGAGCATCTGGGTTCAGCGTCTTGCGGTGGAGGCTGCCGTGCACGGCGATATCAACCTCCTGCGCCAGGCCATGCTGATGGATCCCCTTACCGGCGCCGTCTGCAATCCTCCCGAGATCCGCCAGATGGTGGATGAGATGCTGGTGGCCGGCGAGCAGTGGCTGCCCCAGTATAAGGAAGAGATCGTCCGCGCGAAGGAGCGCCTTGCCGGTCCCCGTATTCCCACGAGAGAGGGATATATGGGCGCTGCCCGTCTCCACACCAAGACGGTGGATGAGATGGCGCAGGATCGCGAGGATGCCCGCCGCAATGCCGCAAACGCGGACAAGGCGAATAAGTAAACTTTCATATTTGAAGGAGAACGGTCATGAGTTGTGAGATCCCCCGTTCGGAACATCCCCGTCCCGGTCTTGTGCGCGGCGACTGGATAAATCTTAACGGAAAGTGGCAATTTGAGATCGACCATGGCTGCACCGGCCGCGCCCGCGGACTTGCAGCGGCAGAGAAGCTTTCCGGAGAAATATTGGTGCCGTTCTGCCCGGAAAGCCCCCTTTCCGGCGTAAATTACAAGGATTTTATGGCGGCGGTTTGGTACAAGCGCCGCGTTACCCTGCCGGAGGGTTGGAAAGCCCCCGGCAAGCGGGTGCTGCTGCACTTCGGTGCCTGCGATTATGAGACGGAGGTGTGGCTTAACGGCATCTCCGTCGGCACCCACCGGGGCGGCTACGTTTCCTTTACCTTTGATGTTACCGATGCCCTTGCGGAGGGGGAGAATATCCTCACCGTGACGGCAAAGGATGACCTGCGCAGCCACAATCAGCCCGCCGGTAAGCAGAGCGACCGCTATGAGTCCTATGGCTGCTTCTATACCCGCACCACCGGCATCTGGCAGACGGTTTGGATGGAGAGCGTGCCCGAAGGCTATATTGAAAGCCTGCGGCTGACCCCGGATGTGGCCAATGCCTGTCTCGATATCGAGGCGCGCTGCCGCGGCGCTGAAGGGCTGACCTTTACGGCGGCGGCGACCCTGTCCGACCGCGAGGTCGGCCGGGCGGTAGGTAAGGTTTCCGGCAATGTTCTGCGGCTGAAGCTGCCCCTTTCCGAGCTTGCGCTTTGGGACATTGGAAATCCCGTGCTTTATGGCCTGTCTCTTACCCTCGGGGAGGATCGGGCGGAAAGCTATTTCGGTATGCGCAGCATCGAGTGGCAGAACGGGACCCTCGTTCTCAACGGACGCAAGGTCTTCCAGCGGCTGGTGCTGGACCAGGGCTTCTATCCCGACGGCATTTACACCGCACCGAGCGACGAAGAGCTGCGAGCGGATATCCTGCGCTCTCAGGCCATGGGCTTTAACGGCGCACGCCTGCACGAGAAGGTCTTTGAGGAGCGCTTCCTCTACCACTGCGACTGCCTCGGCTACATCGTCTGGGGCGAGCATGCCAACTGGCAGCTGGATGTGTCCCGCCCGGAGGCGTGGCGCGGCTTTTTGCTGGAGTGGCAGGAGATCCTGCAGCGTGATTACAGCCATCCTGCCATCGTGGGTTGGTGTCCCTTGAATGAGACCCAGGCGGACGTGGATCCCCTCTTTGTGAAGATGCTTTACGACATGACCCATGCCTTTGATCCTGCCCGTGCCTTTATCGACGGCTCCGGCTGGACGCATGTGGACGGCGCGACGGATATCATGGACTGCCATGATTACGAGCAGGACCCGGAGATCTTCCGTGCCACCTACGAGCCCCTCAAGCAGGGGGAGGCGATTCGGATCCATCGCTGCCGCGAGCCGAAAATCCCCACCTTTGTCAGCGAGTACGGCGGCATATGGTGGAGCGACACCGACCGGAACGGCTGGGGCTACGGAAAACGCGTGCAGAGCCGGGAGGAGTGCATCGAGCGCTTCCGCGGTCTGACGGATACGCTGCTTGACAATCCTGCCATCTCTGCCCTGTGCTACACCCAGCTCACCGATGTGGAGCAGGAACAGAACGGACTTTACACCTACGACCGCCGGGCGAAATTCGATCCCGCGGTCATACATGCCATCCTCAGCCGCAAGGCGGCCATGGAGGACTGAAAAAGCTCCGGAAATGGGACGCGGTGCGCACGGCAATCGGCGCACCGCGTCATTGCTTTTTGGGATGGCGGAGATTACAATATAAAAAACAGGATCAGAAAATCCCCGATCGAAAGTTGAGGTTTGCAAAATGATTTCTTTCGGAAAATGGATCGAAATGCTGGTGGATGATTATCTGCTGGAAAAGACGGAAAACGTGTCCTTCCGCAAGGCAGAGCCGAGGGCGCTCGGCAAGGTGCTCGGCTTTGATGAGCCCTGGGAGGGGCTCGGATCCCTGGGACTCACCATCTTTGAGGATGAAGAGAATATCAAGTGCTATTACCGGGGATTCCCCGACGGAGCCTCCGATCAGGATGAGCGTCAGACCTCCTGCCTTGCCGTAAGTGAAGACGGACTTCGGTTTGAACGCGTTCCCGTGAACCGAATCTCCTATGACGGCATCACGGAGAACAATATCCTTCGCATGGATACCTATTGCCACAACTTTGCCCCCTTCTATGATACCAATCCCGCCTGCAAACCGGATGAGCGGTATAAGGCCATCGGCGGCAAGTGGGAAGAGGGCGGCGTTCACGTTTTCGCAAGTCCCGACGGAATTCATTGGCACGAGCTGGCGGACGGACCCGTGATCACTAAGGGTCCATTTGATTCCATGAATATGGCTTTTTGGAATCCGCACACCGGTCTGTACCATGCCTATACCCGCTATTTTGACAAGACCATGAAAAGCGCGGTCATGCCCATGGGCTGTCGCGGTATCCAGTCCTGTACCTCGGAGGATTTTATCCATTGGACGGAGCCGGTTTACAACGAATATGCGGAAGGCGGCCCCACGGATCAGCTCTACACCAATGCCACACGTCCCGTTCCCGGTGCGGAGCACATTCTGGTGTCCATTCCCATGCGGTTCCATGAAAAACGAAAGAAAATTCCGGAATACGAGGGCAATCCGTTTGGTGCCGGCGGCGTGTCGGACTGCGTGCTGATGACCTCCCGGGACGGTGTTTATTGGGACCGCAAGGTGAAGGATGCCTGGATATCCGGTTCGCTCTATAGCCACGAGTGGACCCAGCGCTGCTTTATTGCCCTCGGCGGAATCATTGAGCGCGGGGATGATTTTTATTACTACACCATGCAGAACTATATGTGGGACGATGACGGAATTTTTGCCTATGCATTGCCGAAATACCGTCTCATCTCTCTCTATGCCGATGCAAGCGGCGGAAGCTTTACCACCAAGGAACTCCGGTTTGATAGCGACGAAATCTGCCTGAACTATGCCACCTCCGCCTACGGATATGTGAAGGTGACGGTGCTTGGCGAGGACGGTGCGGAGATCTTTGCATCGGAGGAGATCTACGGAAACGAGCTTTCCCATAAACTCTGTGTGGAAAACTTACACGGAAAATGCGGCCGGCTCCGCATTGAACTCAAGGAAGCGCATCTGTATGCCATCGGAAGCGCGATGAAGTGAAAAAATGCCTGCGGTTTCACTTGAATCGGGAGGAAAAAACGATGATCAGATTGGTGCCGGTTAAGGCGGAAGAAAAGGAACTCTTTTGGAATATCAATCAGAAGTATCTCTACGAGATGACAAACTTTTATCCCGATGAAATGGATGCGGAAGGCAATTACCATTACGGATATTTCGAGGAATATTTTGTAGACCCCAAAAGGGAAGCCTTCTTTTTGTTCAGCGATGATACGATGGTCGGTTTTGCGATGATCAATCCCTATTCCGTGATCGGCGCGCAGCCGGATCATACCATGGCGGAATTTACGGTCTTTCCGTCCTATCGGCGCAAACACTATGCGATCAATGCCGCAAGGCTTATTCTGACCACCTATCCCGGACGGTGGGAGATCAAATACAACGAGAAGAATACGGCGGCAAAGAGGCTTTGGACTGCGGTAACGGCACCGTACAGTCCCACAGTCCATCATTTGAATGAAGAAGAGACAGTGTTTGAGTTTACCTGCTGAAACGGATTTTTCAGATAAAAACGCGTCCCCACGATCTGCGTGGGGACGCGTTTTTTAGTATAGCTGCGCAAGAATACGGATTGACTATTTGCGGGTCGGCTTTACGTTGCTGTCCGGACGGATATCGCCGACGATTTCTCCGTTTTGTGCTTCAAAGGCTCGGATGCTTTCGCGAATCAGAACGAGTACGTGACTGTTGACACTCCGCCCCTCGTAATCGGCAACGTATGCGAGCTTGGAAAGCATTTCTTCTTCAATACGGATGGAGACACTTTTGATGCCCATATATACACTCCAAAATAGATATACTATATATTTATTTTATACGCAACTTATGCTATAATGTTCGAAATAGATATATAGTATATCTAAAATATGGAGCGCAAAATGGAAAAAGAAGGAATATGCTGTTTTATTGGACATCGGCATGTGGAAGATGAAGAAGACATACGGCAAAAAATCAGAGAGATAGTAACGACATTGGTCCGAGAAGGGAGGATAAAAACCTTCTTATTTGGGAGCCGAAGCCGCTTTGACGATCTTTGCCACGAGGAAGTGACGGAACTTCGCGGCCGATATCCGGAGATACGAAGAGTATATGTGCGTGCGGAGTTTCCAGTGATTACTGCACAGTATGAGAGCTATTTGCTGCGGCGTTTTGAGGAAACTGTGTATCCGGATTGCGCAAAAGGCGCTGGAAGAGCTGCATACATCAAGCGGAATCAGTATATGATGGATCATTCTGCAGTTTGTGTTTTTTATTGCCGGGAGTAGGAGATACATGAGGTGAACTGCAAAAAGAGCGGAACGCGCATCGCGCTGGCATATGCAGAAGCCCACGGAGCAGAGATCCTGCGGATCCGGTGATCAAAAAAGGCCCTACCGCGATGGCAGGGCCTTGATGCATTTTTTGATTACTTCTCGTCTTTGCAGATTTCCTTGAAGTACTTGTAGGTGTCGACCTTGAGCTCGCCGCAGGCTTCTTCATCGCAGGCGATGACGCCGTTGGGATGGAGCTGCAGGGCGCTGATGGTCCAGGCGTGATCCACGCCGCCCTCGACGCAGTGACGCAGGGCGCGGGCCTTGCTGTGACCGCTGATGAGCAGGAGGACCTCCTTGGAGTCGCAAACGGTGCCGACACCGACGGAAAGGGCGGTCTTGGGAACCTTCTCGGGATCGTTGTCAAAGAAGCGGGAGTTGACGATGAGGGTGTCGCGGGTCAGGGCACGGACGCCGGTGCGGGAGGAGAGGGAGGTGAAGGGCTCGTTGAAGGCGATGTGACCGTCGACACCGCTGCCGCCGAGGAAGAGGTCGATACCGCCGACGGCGGCGATCTTCTCCTCGTAGCGGGCGCACTCAGCCTCAAGATCCTCGGCCATGCCGTTGAGAATATTGATGTTCTCGGCAGGAATGTCGATGTGATTGAAGAAGTTGTCGTGCATGAAGTACCAGTAGCTCTGGTCATGCTCACGGGGAAGACCGACATACTCATCCATATTGAAGGTGATGACGTTCTTGAAGGAGACCTCGCCGGCCTTGTTCATGGCGATGAGGTTCTTGTAAACGCCGAGGGGGGAGGAGCCGGTGGGGAGACCGAGGATGAAGGGACGGTTCTCCTTGTGGGCATTGATGGCGCCGGCAATGTGACGGGCAGCCCAGAGGCTCATTTCCTCATAATCGTTCTTGATGATAAGTTTCATAACAGATGCACACTCCTGATCAAGCAGTTTTTGATTCTACCCTCTATTATACACCTTTTTTTAAATTTGTCCATATGCCCTTACTTTTCTTTGCGGGAAAAGCGCCAGGAATAGAACGTCGTCAGTGCAAGGAGACCGATCAGCAGGGTCAGCATGACGGGCGGAATTGTGGCTGCGGGCAGCAGCGGACAGAAAAGCATCAGAAATCCGCCGATCATCCAGATCCGGCCGGCAAAACGATGGGTCTCAAACCAGTTTTTTTCGCTGGCAAGGGTCCACGGCAGCCGGATGCCGGTGGTACGGCTATAGGGGCATTTCGGCAGAATGTTTCCGATGCAGAGAAAAAGCAAGCCGAGGAAGATGGGCAGGATGCGCATAACGGGAAAATCGGGTGCAAGCGTCTGGATGTAGACCATGGCACTGATAAAGACCGAAAGAGCGGGGACGAGCCAGAAGAGGATGGCCTCGGCGGCAGCGGAGCGGTTCTTTGCCTTTTTCGGTGCATGGCAGGCGAAGATATGCAGCGCAAGCATCAAAAGCGGGAAGAGGAAAACGAAGACGGCGCGGCTGCCGTAGCGGTCGGGCTCGCCGCTGAGTCCCCAATGCAGGGGAACCTGCTCCGGCAGACGGTCCCACAGGATGAGACCGGCGACGACAGGGAGAAGCGTTACCGCAATGGCGGCGATGAATGCAAAACGTTTGTTATTGCGCATGGTCAATTTTCTCCTTTCAAAGTGGAGATCCACATCAGGACCTCTTCCAGCACACTTACATTGAGCTCGTAAAAAATAAACTGTCCTTCACGCGCATCGCGCACAAGATCGGCCTCCCGCAGGACGGAGAGATGCCGGGAAACGGAGGCTGATGTGACGGAAAAATGCCCGGCGATATCGCCGGCGGACATGCGCCCGCCCTTGAGAAGCTCCAGGATCTCCCGACGGATGGGATCGGACAGCGCCTTCATGGTTTTTTGAAAACCCACAGGCAGGACCTCCTTTTGTAATTAACATTTAACCTAACTGTTAAATATTATACGGGATACAACGCAGTATGTCAAGGGGGGACGAGGAAATTTTTAGGGCGGGTATTTTCAAAACGCGGAGAATATTTTATAATAGAGGGGAAAAAAGAAGGAGGAGACACTTTTATGTATGCCAAGGTTTACGTGGAAATCACCAATATCTGCAACATGAACTGCTCCTTCTGCCACGGGCATCACCGGTCACCGCGCAGGATGAGCCGGGAGGAATTTTCCCGCATTCTGGATGCCCTTTCCGGGGTGACGGAGTATATTTATTATCATGTGATGGGGGAGCCGCTGACCCATCCGGAGCTGCCGGAGTTTCTGCGCATGGCAGCAGCGCGCGGATTTAAGTCCATCGTCACCACCAACGGAACGCTGCTTTCCGCCCGCGGAGAGGCGCTTTTGTTGTCTACAGGGCTGCATAAGGTCAATATCTCTCTGCATTCCTTTGAGGAGGGATCGGAGCAGGATTTTGTGCGTTACATCGACGGGGTGGCGGAATTTGTCGCCCGGGCAGCGGACGGCGGCGTGATCGTCTCGCTGCGGCTGTGGAACCGCAATTTTGACGGCGGACGGAACGGACGTATCGAGGATATGCTTCGGGAGCGGCTGCCGGGAGATTGGGCGGAGAACACCCGGGGTATCCGCATCCGTGAGAAGCTGCATTTGGAGTGGGGCGAGCGCTTTGCATGGCCGGACAGTGATGCGCCTCTGCAGGGAGAATCGGTATTCTGCTACGGCCTGCGGGATCATTTCGGCATTCTTTGTGACGGAACAGTGGTTCCCTGCTGCCTGGACAGCGAGGGAGGGATCGCGCTCGGCAACATTTTTACCGGCGAGATCGGCAAGATCCTCGCATCGCCCCGGGCAGAGACCATGCGCCGGGGCTTTTCCTGCCGCAGGGCATCGGAGGAGCTGTGCCGCAGGTGCGGTTATGCGCAGCGATTTGCAAAGTAAGGAGTAACGGATTATGGCAAAGCTTGTACAGGTACTTTATGAGGATTTTGACGGGCTTCTTGCCCGCATTGAGAGGGGCATTGAGCAGGGAAGCATCTCCGCGTCGCTGGAGGAAAGCACCGACTTTTGCGAGGGGGATTCCCGCTGCAGTGTGCGCGTTTTTGAACGCTACAGCTATACCGGCGGAAACCGCGTGAGCCTCAGCGTTACCCTTTTTCAGCAGGGTGAGGGACCGGTGCATCTCTTTGCGGCCACCAGCGGCGGCAGTCAGGCACTGTTTTTCAAGATCAATACCTTTGGCGAGGAAGCCTTTCTGGATAAACTGCGCAAGCTTCTGTAAAGGCAGTTGAAGTAAACGGTTAAGTATGGTATAATATAGTAAAAATACAGGAAAGGAGATCAAAATCATGAAGAAGACCATTTGCAAGGTGGAGTATAACACCGAAAATGCGGAAGTGATCGCAAAGTACACCTGCGGCGAGTTCGGCGATGCAGCCGGCTACGAGGAGACCCTTTGCAAGACGGAGGACGGCAAGTTCTTTGTCTATGTCAACGGCGGCGCTGAGTCCATCTATCCCGCTGAGGATATCAAGCGTATCGCAAAGAACAAGGTGGATGAGTGGATCGCGGCCCGCGGTCTGTAATTTCCCGAAAACGAACAAAACAGCGGCCGGACGAATGTGTCCGGCCGCTGTGTTTTTTTATTTACTTGCGGGGGGGTCTTTCAGGGCAAGCTCCGCATAAGCGGCGAGGAAGGCGCGGGCGGCATCCAGCGGCTTTTCACCGGAGCGCAGACGCAGCGAGATATAAGGCTTCTCGCCGGCATTGAGGAAAATGCGCCCCTTAAAGGCGGGAAGTGCGCACAGAGAGGCGAGCAGACGGAAATCCGGAGAGGCAAAGATGAAATTCAAGTGGTTGGAATCCTGCTTGATCTCCGAAACGCCGGCAACGCCGGCATCCGCCCGCAGCAACGCGATCTGGATGAGGGCGGTGACGGAGGCGGGACAGTCGCCGTAACGGTCGATGATCTCGTCGGTCATATCCTCGGCATCCTCCGCCGTGCGGATAAAGGCGATGCGGCGGTAGAGGTCCATGCGCTCGCCGGAGGAGGAGACGAGGCGCTCGGGGATGTGGGCGCTGATGGCAAGGTCGGCAGTACACTCGGTGCGCACGGCCACCTTTTCGCCCTTTTCCTCCAAAACGGCCTCTTCGAGAAGCTTCAGGTACATATCGTAGCCGACGCTCATCATGTGACCGCTCTGTTCGGCGCCCAGCAGGTTGCCGGCACCGCGGATCTCCAGATCGCGCATGGCGATCTTCATGCCAGCGCCGAATTCGGCAAATTCTCGGATGGCGGAGAGGCGCTTTTCCGCGACCTCCGTCAGCATCTTGCCGGGGCGGTAGGTGAGATAGGCATAGGCCCGGCGGGTGGAACGGCCCACACGGCCGCGGATCTGATGGAGCTGGGCAAGACCGTAGCGCTCGGCATCCTCCACGATGAGGGTGTTAACGTTG